>JANMSA010000927.1:0-7280 GCA_031388865.1 Acidobacteriota bacterium
GAAAGGCGCGTCAGCTCGGCCAGCCTTTGCCACATCGGACGCTCGAACGGAATGGCTGCGTTTGGAAGACGAAGATCCGTCCTGACGTACAGCCTCCAGCGATCCCCGGCGCGGAACGACGGCGAAGTCCCGCCATTGAGGACTGAGAGTATGAGTCCGTCGGCGAACGGAACCGCGGCCCCGCTCACCACGCCGGTGCCACTGCCGCCGCCGGTGCCGGTCCAGTTGAAGGTCGCGCTCCCGGCGTCGCCGACAACAGCGATCGTGATCGTGTAGGTCTGCTCGATCCGCCCGCTGTATGCGCCGCCCGATCGCATCGTTCCCGTCGACGTGTTGGCCGCATCAGCCTCGACCCATCCCGACGGGCCAGAGTCCCACCGGTGCGAGGTGCCGCTCACGCCGGGCTTGGCCTTATCGCTGTTCGCGAACGGTTTCGCCGAGGCCTGTCCGGCCGCGTTGTGGCAGGTGATGCAGAGATTCGGGGTGCCGGCGACGCGTGTGAGCGCGCCGCCCGGCGCCCGATGGAGGAGGTGACACGACACGCATTGAATGGAATTCGACGCATCGTGCGGCGGATCGAGAGCCTCGAGCCGTACCGGCGCCAGTGTCAGGAACGTGATGAAGACCAGTCGCGTCGTGATTCTCATTTTCCCCTCACTTCCGCCCGCAGCTCGAGCCCGCGGCGGCGCGTATCCTCTGCGCCTTCTCTTTCTCGGTGATCAGTCCCTGGAGATAGAGCTCCTGCGCTTCCTGCGTGACGCAGGCGACATACGCGCCGTGGTTCTTCCACGGCGTGTCGCACGGACAGCGCGTCGCGGACGCCGTGGTCTCGATGGCAACCGCCCCGGCGGCTTCGAATCGCAGCGTGCCCGCGGGACCTCGCACGACGATCTCCGCGGTGCCGCTCGCCGGCAGAGTACGGATCAGATCGGGGCCGAAGGTGAGCACCAGCTCGTCGACCCCGTTCCCGTCGCTGTCGTTCGCGACTGCCGCCGATTGCGCTGGTGCGATGTCGTTGGCGATGAAGCTCGACGCCGAGACACCCTCCATCCGATACCCCGCCGCCTCGACGCTCGCGACGATGGTCACGGCCTTGCCCGGGTCGAGCGACCCGGGCGTGAAGCTCACCCGCGCCGGCGCGTACATCTCGCTGTCCGCATGACCGTCCAGCCCGAACATCTCGATGCGTCCGTTGTTTGCCGAGGAGACGAAGAGGCGGTTCTGCGAATCGATGACGATGTCGGAGGGACCATCGAGCTCGCCCGGACCGCTGCCGAAGGCGCCGATCGTCGACAGGAGGTTGCCGTGGCGGTCGATGACGAGCACGCGTCCCTCGAACGCGTCCGCGACGTAGATCCTCCCCTCGGCATCGGACCACAACCCCTGGTCCGCCTGCCTGAGCTGGCCACACGGCATCAGGCCGCCGCCGCCGCAGCGCGTCAGCACCGTTGCGGCGATGCAGTACACGGGCTCGCCGTTGGTGCGCAGCACCTGGATCCGGCCGTTGCGCTGATCGGCGACGAGCAGCTCGTCCCGATCAGCATCGATGAAGAGTGCAGACGGGACATCGAACTGTCCGGGCGCGGTCCCCTTCCCGCCGATCGTCTGCAGGAGGGTGCCGGCCGCGCTGTAGCGCTTGACGACGTGCGCGCGGTTGTCGGCGACGAAGATCTCCCCGGAGCGCGCGTGTACATCGATGTCGGCGGGGTACGACACTTCGCCGTCGCCGCGGCCGAGGGAGCGGACGCGTCGCCCGTCGGGCGCGTAGACGTCCACGCGGCCTCGCCGTCCTTCGCCAACCAGGATGTTCCCCGCCGTATCGACGGCGATGCTCACTGGAGCGTCAGGTTCTTCGAGAACGCGGACGATGCGGCCGTCGACGGCGCGCACGGTGATGCGTCCCGCTGCCGGATCGGCGATGTAGACCGCTCCAGCCCCGTCGACGGCGAGTCGCGCAGGTGCCGCGAGCGACGGACGATAGGCGCGGAGGAGCGTGACCGACGGTGCGGCGGCCAGCAGTTCCCCGCCGATGCGGCATTGCGCGGCAAGCGGCTTGGCGGTCAGCAGCAGGAGCGCCGCCGCGAGGGCGATGCGATGTGCGACTCGATGAGCGATTCGTTTAGGCATGGCTGCTCCTGATCAGTTGGCTTGGAAAGTGATGGCCATGAGGTTCGCCCCAGAGGAATCCCTGACCATGCTCGATGTTGAGCTCGTGAAGAACACTGCGGTGGGCCTCGGTCTCCACGCCCTCGGCGATGACACTCTTGCCCATCGTCGTCGCCACGCGCTGGATGGCATCGACCAGAGCCCGGCTGGTCGGGTTGACGTCCAGGTCGCGGACGAACGAGCGATCGATCTTGATGAAATCGACCGGCAGGGACCGCAGGTAGGCAAGCGAAGAGAAGCCGACGCCGAAGTCGTCGAGCGCGAAAAGGCAGCCGGATTCGCGCAAGGTCTGAATCCAGTGTTGAGCGACCACCAGATCGCTGATGGCCGCCGTCTCGGTAATCTCGAAGGCCAGCTTCCCGGGCGCGATGCGCTCCTCACGGATGCGGCGCTCGAAATGCTCGAGCAGCGTTCGGTCGCTGAGCGATGCGGCCGAGAGATTCATGAACACGCAGACGTCATCGACTTCACGGAGAAGCTCGACGACGGAATCGAACACCCACCGGTCGATCTGAGGCATGAGACCGAAGCGCTCCGCCACCGGCAGGAACTCACCCGGCTGGATCAGCCGCCCATCGACGTCGCGCATGCGCAACAGCGCCTCATAGTGCGAGATGGTGCCGGTGGCGAGCCGGACGACGGGCTGGTACTCGAGCACGAAGTTGTGCTCCTTGAGGGCGCTACGGATGCGGGTGATCCAGCACGAGGCGGGCGTCGCATCATCATCCGAGCTGGTGTATGCGCTGGCGCGGTTGCGGCCGTCGCGTTTCGCTGCATACAGCGCCGCATCGGCGCGGGTGAGGGCCGTGCCGACATCGCCGGCGTTCTCGATGCGAGCCACGCCGATACTCACCGACAGTTCGATGGGCGATCCGTTTACTTTGAATTGGTGCGCCTGAACAGTGGCGCGAACCCGCTCGGCGAGGGCAATCGACTGTTCGGACGGGAGGTCGAAACAGAGGATGCAGAACTCGTCCCCGCCCAGGCGAGCCAGAAAGTCGTCGGGACGAAGGCACTTCTGCAGCACGCATCCCAGCTCGGTCAGAACCTGATCGCCGGCGCCGTGTCCCAGCGTGTCGTTGCAGATCTTGAAGTGGTCGATGTCCAGCATCAGCAGAGCGGCCACCGACCCGTGTTCCATCCGATGCGCCACGCGCTCGAGCTGTCGCTCGAACGACCGGCGGTTGGGCACACCGGTCAGGGAATCATGGAGCGCGAGATAGCGGATCTGTTCCTCCTGCTGCTTGCGCTCGGTGATGTCCTCCTTGATGGCGACGTAGTGCGAGATGCGACCGTCGAGCTGTACGACCGGGGTGATGACCTGGTGCTCCAGATAGACCCCGCCGTCCTTGCGGCGGTTGTACATCTCACCGCGCCAGGTGTGTCCCGACTGGATGGAGGTCCACAATTGATCGTAGAAAGCGCCGCTCTGCACACCAGAGTTGAGGATGTTCGGCGTACGGCCTCGCGCCTCGTCCAGTGTGTATCCGGTGAGCGCGGTGAACGCGGGATTGATCCAGCCGATCGATCCGTCCGCGTCGGTGACCAGAACGGCGTTGGCAGAAGACTCGAGCGCGACCCTTTGCAGGTGAAGCTGCTCGCGGTCTGACGCGGATACGAGTGAGATCGCAACCTGATCGGCGAGCATGCGCAGCGGCTCGATCTCGGCGGCCGTGAACGGGTCCGGCTCACGCCGGAAGATCGTCATGGCGCCCAGGGCCGTCCCGTTCGCGGAGAGAGGCAGCGCCAGCGCCCGACTCAGGCCGTGCCACACAGCTTTGTCGCGCCACACCGCGAACTCCGCGTGGCGGCGGATGTCGATCTGCTGCAACGTTCCGGTGCGGATGGCCGTGCCCGTCGGTCCCATCCCTGCGGGCGACTCGTCCCACCGGACGCGGATCTGCTCGACAAACGCCGACTCGCTTCCCGCCCACTGGACCAGCTCCACCGATCCGTCCTCTCCCCTCAGACCGATCTGTACGACCGGGAAGCCGTACATGTCGGCGACGTTCGAGGTGATGAACTGGAGGATCGAGTCGAGGGGCTCGTTCTGCAGGATGCGCCGGTCGATCTCTCGCAACAGCGACTGGGTAGCCTCCCGTTGGTTCTGCGCGGAGATGTCCCGGACAATGGCGATGAGCCGCACCTCTTCGTCGGTGCAGTCGAGGAGCGTGACCTCCGCCGCGAAGGGCTCGCCACTGCGAAGGCACAGCACCTCGAAGGCGGCGCGGGGAGCCTCACGCAACGCGCGCGAAACCTCTTCCCTCGCCTCGGACGTTCCGCAAAGAGCGTCCAGACGGGTGTTGCGCAGCACGTCGCGCTCGATTCCGAAGATGGTCGTTGCCGCGGGATTGGCGTCGACGATCGTTCCGTCGCGCGCGAGGAAGAGGATCGCATCTCCGATGCTGCCGGCCAGAAGCTCGTAGCGGCGGAGCCGCAATTCCTGCTCCTTGCGCGAGCCGTGAAGGCCGGCGGTCGAGGCGCGAACCGCGGCCAGTTGCTGTTCGGATTGGCCGTAAAGGAGAGTACCGGCAGAGACACGCCTCTGCGCGCGGTACAGGGCGGCGGCGAGCGAAACTACGAGAACGGCGAAGAAGGTAACGACGGCGACGCTCATTGTTTTCGTCCTCGGGGTCGGGGTTCCCGCTCGCGTTCTGGATGGTGGATGGGGGGGGGCAGCAAACCTCCGAAGAACGGCGGCGGGGGCGCGGCGACGAACGGAGACCCGCCCACATGGGGCATCTCAGCCATGACGGATTTCGTGCCGTAGCTCTTCGGCGCGTGGTCGACCCCGTGGCAGGTGAGATAGCACTCGCCGGTTCCGGGGCGATCCGACACGAACTCGAGACGGCGCGTGCTGAGCGACGGCAGGAGCTGCTGCAGGCTCTCGTCCTGGCCGATATGAATGAGGGCGCGGTTCGAGACCGATCCGTGTCCGTCGTGACAGTTGCGGCACGAGGCGCCCCGCACCCCGACATGAGTTGCGTGCGGATCGGCCTCCAAAACCTGCTTGCGGTCGTGACAGCCGTAGCAGAGCGCGAATGCCTGCGCCGATTCCGGACCGTCGGACTGCCGATAGTCCGCCTTGAGGATGAACTGCACGTTCGAGGCGTGCGGGCCGCGCGGACCCTGCGGGTCGTCATTGCCGTGGCAGTCCGTGCAGGAGATGCGGCCGCCCGACACCGCCGCGCCCACGGAAGGCGCGCGGTCGAGTGCCGGCGCCTCCACCGGATGGAAAGAGCGATTGTTCGGATCGAGCTCACGCGCAACGTGAGACCGCCGCCCCCCTTCACGGCCGTGACACGACCCGCAAAGCTCGAACTCGGCCTTGGAAGGATCGCGCGCCGAACGCTTCTGTTCGCGCGCATCCAGCCGTTCGTCCCCACCCCCGCGATGCGGCGAATGACACGACGTACAGGTGACCACGTTCGCTCCCGCGGCACTGGCGTCCGTGTCGAGCGGGTGTGCGTACAGCTTTGCGTCCATCGCGCCGAGAAGTACCGGCCTCGCGCTCGCAGCAATCGCGCCCTCCCCGGTGCGGCGGCCGGTCTCGGCGATCGAACCGTGACAGGAGAGACAGAGTTGTTTCTGCGATCCTGGCAGCATCGGCGTCCGCGCGGCGCCGTGCCCCTGATGGCATGCCGCGCAGCCGCCGGTCACCGTGGCCGGATCGAGATGCGGATTGCGCGGAGCGGCGGCGGCGCGACCCAGGACGGACATCAGAACCATGACGACGATCAACGGAGCTCGTGACATGTGACGCACACCTCCGTGACTGTCGGCTTGACCCAGAAACGTGGCGTTTTGCCGGCCGCGTAGTAGCGATCGACATGCGGGTCATGACACGTCGTGCACTGCATCTTTCCCTGCGCGTCGAGACGAACGGCGCGGTCTGCTTTGATCGCGATGAGCGGCCGCATGGCCATCTCGCGCTGACCCGGCTGCGCGTCCTCCCGATCGCGCACCACGAACGAGATCGGATGACTTCCACTCAGGTCCGTGCCCATCGCTCCCCGTCCGGGACGAAGACGGTGGCCACCGACATCCCCAAGAGCCACGGTACCGTCGTGACAGGAGAGACAGAGGCGTGAGCTGCCGTCGGGTTGCGGCGAGGGAATGCTCCCTCCGCTGAGCCGCAAGGGCGCCGTCTGGTACTGCTCGAACTTCGAGACTTGCCGGCCCCAGAGCGGCTCGTTTTTCACAGCGCTGTGGGGGATGTGACAGAACTTGCAGACCTCCGTCTCCGTCGAGGAGCGCACGTTTCCGGGACCGCTGACGGAGAGGTTGTGCGGCGTGTCTTTCACGCCTCCATGCTGCGCAGCGACGCCGGTTGCGGCCAGAGCCGCCGCGGCTCCGAGGAGGATCGGCAAGCGCCACTTCATCGCAGCACCTCCTGTACGATCCGGAAGATCTGCACGCGCGTGTTGAGGGAGTCAGCGACGGCGAGACGCCCGTGCGTGCTCACGGCCAGCCCGGCCGGGAACGAGAACTCTCCGGGCTGCTGGCCGGGCCGTCCGATCGCGGCCAGCAGACGTCCCGTGGCGTCGAAGAGCGACACCTGATCGAGGTGGGCGTCGGAGACCCACACGCCATTCGCGTCGACGGCGATTCCTTTGACCCGCGGCGTATCGCCCGATCCGTCGCCAAGAGCGCCGAACGTGGCCGGCTCTCCGCCACCCAGGCCCATGCGCTGCACGCGGAAGTTCAGCGTGTCGCCGACGTAAGCCGAGCCACCCGTCACCGCGAGCGCGGCGGGGAAGTTGAACTCTCCCACCGCGCCGCCGCGGACGCCGAAAGTGCGGCGGCCGCCGCGTGCATCGATGGCCACGACCCGGTGCATGCCCGTCTCGACCACGTAGACCGTGCCGGCCTCACACGCGACACCAGTCGGCCGTACCAGATTCTCCGCGAGCACGCGCGCGATCCGGAGATCGCGGCGCAGCACGAGCACGCGGCCCGTACGCGATTCCGTCACCACGGTCTCATCCCCGCATACAGCGATGCCGGTCGGTCCCTCGAGGGCAGGGGACACCCGCAGCGTTCCGTTCGCGGCGGCGCGGAACACCCGGTTCGCATCGGGATCGGCGATGACGAGATCCTGGCCATCCCAGGCT
>JANMSA010000969.1:0-2368 GCA_031388865.1 Acidobacteriota bacterium
CGGCTGGACCCAGATCCGCCTCATGCTTCCCGGCTGGCTCGGCGTAGGAACGGCCCTGGCCGAGGCGAGCGCAACGTCCGCCGGCCTGGAGACGCTGCAGCACATGGCGAAGTCCTGGCCCTTTTTCGACGACCTGCTGGCGAAGATCGAGATGGCGTGCGCGACGGCTGACCTCACGGTCGCGCGCGCCTACGTGCAGCGGCTGGGCGGCGACGAGACGCTGCTCGCCCGGCTCGAGCAGGAATTCGACCGTACCGTGCGCGAGCTGCTGCGAATCCGTGGTACCCCAACCCTTCTTGCCGACGCGCCGGTGATCCAGGCCGCGATCGCGCTCCGCAATCCGTACGTGGACGCGCTGTCTCTCATGCAGGTCGCGTTGCTCCGCCGGAAGCGTGACGCGGGGGACCATGTCCCGGAGGCCGAGCGCTCAGTTGTCGAATCCACGCTTGCGACGACGATTGGCGGTATCGCGCAGGGGCTGCGGAATACGGGGTGAGAGACGCGGGACGCAGGCTGCGGGACGCGGGCTGTGATGCCTGACGTCGGCTGTCGATGCTCGACGGGCGCCGCTCCATTGCGGGAGGACCGTCCTGTTTTCGTTGACGAGCATCCCAAAAGGTCGCACATTGTACCGACCCTTCAGGCCCCGTGCAATGAACGCAATCGATGAGCTGTTTCAGGCGGTGGACGCCAACGACCGGATGACGGTGGAGCGGCTCCTTCGCCAGCAGCCTCAGTTGCAGATCGGCGCCCGCCGTGAGCGCCGCACGCCGCTGCACGCTGCGGTGGAAAAGTCCATGGCCACCACGGTGATGGCTCTCCTGCAGCATGGGCCCGAGCTCAACGCACGCGTGGACGTGGCTGTCGGGCCCGCCGATCCCCGGACGGGATACACTGCGCTCCACCTGGCGGTGGAGCGGGGCAATCGGCAGATCCTGGAGTTGCTCCTCGCCCAGCCGGCGCTCGACATGGGTGCGCGCACGCCGGCTGGAGAGAGCGCCGTACGCCTCGCCGAGCATTCGATGCGACCCGCGCTGGCTGACATGATTCTGGAGCGCATGGAGCGGGCTCGGCCCGCCGCATCGCCTGGACGCGCCCAACGGGGACTCGGGAGCAGCGAGCGGAGACGCTGAGGAGGGCCTGTCCTTCCCCGTCCCTCCCTCGTCCGTCAGGGCTTGAGCGCCTTGATCTCCGCGGGAAGTTCGAACACTGCCGGATCGACCTTGTCGAGTTCCAGGCTGTCGATGGTGAAGCTCAGTTCCTGACCCGACATCATCCGCTGGGTGATCCGCGACGGAACCTTCAGGACGCCACCGAAATCCTTGTAGTCAGCGAGGATCGTCGTCACCCCGATTGGTCCCATCGGCGTATCGCGCGTGACCCGGTTACCGATCAACATGCCGGTTTCCGCGTCGAAGAATTCGAGCGTCTCGTCGCCGGACGGACGGACGAGCCGCACGAGATACGCCTTCCGTCCCTCGAACACCGTGAGCGAATCGGTGGTCATGCTCGTGAAGCTCGCCGGGTCGTGCAGCACGCTGTAGAAATCGGAATCCATCCGGCGCTCTTCGAGCTGCTTGCCCTGAAGGACCGACGGGCCCTGCGCCGGATCGATTGACCACCCCACGGTGCCGTCGAAGCCGTTCCTCACCTCACCCATGCCGGGCAGGGTGATCACTACCGTGGACTTGTTCGGCGCCGCCGAGTAGGCGCGCATCTGTCCGCGGAGTCCAGCGGCCGGTACCTCGAACGATCCGGTCGACGACATCGACGTCCGCTTGGCGATGGCATCGCGGCCGCCGACCGCGGTGATGTACCGATCGATGATGGCAGACGCCGCGGGCAGGCCGTTGGAGGGCTGCAACAGAACCCCCGCCGGCGCCTCCGCCGCGGGCTTCGCGCGCCTGGCGGTGGTCTTCTTCTGCTGTGCGAACGCATCCGACGGCAGACTGATCGTGGCAAGCGCCAGCAGACATGCGGCGCGAGCGAGATGCACGAAGCGGGACGACGGGTTCACGGGTGACTCCGTAAGACGGGGAACGGGGAACGGGGAACAGGGGAACAAAGAACAGGGAACAAAGAACAGGGAACAAAGAACAGGGGGTCTTCTCCCAACTGAGTGGGTAAATTTTGCGTGATTTCAGAGTTCCGGCAGCATGCAGGTCAGGCTTTCAGGCGGAGATATTCGGGATCACGGAGACCATAGGGGCGGCGCTGGAGCACACGGATCAGCTCGGCGAACTCTTCGAAGGGTTTGAGTCGTTGCCACTTCAGCGAGGCCCGCCAGTGATCAAAGAAGCGCCGGGCCCAGCCGTCGCGCTGATAGTTCCCAGAGCTGGCCGAACGACTCCTTCAGCAGATAGTAGGC
>JANMSA010000980.1:0-2298 GCA_031388865.1 Acidobacteriota bacterium
CAGCAGCGCTACAACATCTATTGCACTCCCTGCCACGGTCGCACCGGCGACGGCAACGGCATGATCCCGGCGCGCGGTTACCGGCGTCCTCCCTCGTTTCACACGCTGCCCATGCGCGATCGGAAGGACGCGCACTACTTCGACGTGATGACCAACGGTTTCGGCTCGATGCCCTCTTACCGCACGATGATCCCGCCGCGTGACCGCTGGGCCATCGTCGCCTACGTCCGCGCCCTGCAGCTCAGTCAGAACGCGACCGCGGCGGATGCGCCCCCAGCCGAACGCGCCCGCCTCGAAGCCGGCGGCAAGCCGGGAATGCACGGCCACCCGTCCGATCCAACCCCGCAGGGAGGCGCGCACTGATGGCGCTCTCCACCACCACCCGCGCCACTGGCGTCGGACGCGCGCAGATGCCGGCACTGATCGTCGGGGTACTGGGCATCATCGGCTCCGCGATCGGATTCGCCACGGAACCGACGGAGTTCTTCCGCGCCTGGCTCGCGCCATTCGTGTTCTGGTTCCTCATCGCCGTCGGCGCGCTGGCCATCCTCTGTCTGCAGTACGTGACCGGCGGCGAGTGGGGCGTGCTGATCCGCCGCCCGCTGGGCGCTGCCTCCCGCACGATTCCTCTCTTCCTTCTCTTTGGTCTTCCCATCTTCCTCGGCCTCTCGGAGATCTACTCCTGGGCCACACCGGAAGCGGCGAACGATCACCTCCTGCACAAGAAGGCGTTGTGGCTCAATGGCCCTGGCTGGGGCATCCGTGCCCTGATTTACTTCGCGCTCTGGTCACTATGGGCATTTCGCCTGCGGCGGCTGTCCGTGTCGTTCGCGGAGACGCGCTCGCCGTACACCGAGCTCTCGCGCCGCAAGTGGGCCGCGGCCGGTCTGCTGGTGATGGTCATGACCCTGACGCTGACCGGCGTCGACTGGGTTATGTCGCTCGAGCCGAAGTGGTACTCGTCGATGTTCGGGATCTCTTTCATCGTCGGCGCGGGACTCTCCGCGTTCGCATTCGTGACGTTCTTCCTCACGACCATCGCGCGCACGCGCGCGATGGTGGACATCCTCAAGCCCAACCACTTCCGCGACCTCGGCAACCTCATGCTCGCCTTCACGATGCTGTGGGCGTACATGAACTTCTCGCAGTTCCTGCTGATCTGGTACGGCAACATCAAGGAGGAGACGCCCTACTACCTCACCCGCACGCACGGTGGCTGGGGGGTGCTGGCGGTCATCCTGATCGTTTTCCACTTCTTCCTCCCCTTCACGATGCTGCTGATGCGCAACATCAAGGACCGGCCGGGCACGATCGCCATCGTCACGGTAATCCTGCTGGTGATGCGTTTCATCGACATCTACTGGCTGGTGACACCGGCCCATCATCCCGAAGGCTTCTACTTCCACTGGATCACCATCGCCGCGTTCCTGGGCATTGGCGGATTGTGGCTGGCCGCGTTCATCTGGCAACTGAAGGGACAGACCATCATCCCCATCCACGAAACCTGGGTCGACGAGGCCATTCGCGAGGGCGCCCTCGAGAGACGGACGGCACGAAATGCCTGAGCGCATCAAGTACGAAGACGACGATCTCTTCAACCCCGAGACGCACCACGAGTCCTCGGACGTCCCGGTGCGCCCTCTGCTCTGGTTCATTGCCATCTTCATCGTCCTGGGCATCGCTACACATTTTCTGGTGCTGTTTTTCTATCAGGGGATGGTCAGCGCGGAGCGCAAACGGATGGACCCGCCGCAAACGCAGGTCGCACGTCCCGCCGACGCCAGCGTCCCTAAGAATCAGCCGCTCCTCCAGCCCTTCCCGCGACAGGATGCCGGGAAGCGTTTCATCCCGCCGTACCGGGTCACCCCCGTGACGGACATGGCCGCCATGCGTCGCGCCGAGGATCAGGTACTCAGCAGCTACGGTTGGGTGGATCAGCAGAAGGGCGTGGTGCACATCCCCATCGAGGAGGCGAAGAAGCAGTACGCCGCGAAGATGGCGGGCGTGGCGCCGGTGGCAACGTCCCCCGTTACGCCAGCAGCGAACGCCGCTCCGGTCGTCAGCGCCGCCCCGGGAGGTCCTCAATGACCCGCATGCTGAGTGGGGCGGCGCTGGTGCTGCTGCTCGCGTTCTCCGTGCAGGCGCAGGTCACTAAGGATCCTCCTCACATCACCATCGCGCAGAAACTCGGCACGCGCATCCCGCTCGACCTGCAGTTTCGCGACGAGACCGGCAAGGTGGTCCGCCTCGAGGAGTACTTCAAGAGCGGACGACCCGTCCTGCTCAACTTCGTCTACT
>JANMSA010000990.1:0-3553 GCA_031388865.1 Acidobacteriota bacterium
AGCACGCGCTTCATGTACTGCGCGCTCGAGCGGATGCGGCGCAGGAAGTCCTGCCCTTCGTCATCCAGCTTCTCCAGGTAGTCGGCCAGCAGCAGGTCGCTGAACCCGTCGACCGCGAAGATCGGCGATTTCAAGTCATGCGACAGGACGCTGAAGAAGCGCACCAGCTCCTCGTGCGTGACCGGCTTTTCAGCCCCGGGCGACTGCTTCATCTCTTTGATACCGCACCTCCAAAAGTGCGCTTCCGTGCACGACGCATACCGCGTTCAGCAGTTGCCGGTGATTCGTTGCTGGTTGCTGGTTGCTGGTGGATGATGTCCGGACGCCGATTGCAACGGCCACTCGCGGAGCCTACTGCTTGCGAAACGTAGCGATCTGTCCGTCGCCCGAGATCTCTGCCGCGCCGTCCTCGCCGATCACTACGGCGGTCTTCGCAGGGATGCCCAGGCCGAGATCCACTTCCGGCAGCGACATCAGACGCCTGAGGCTGACGTCATTACGCGGATCGAAACTGGTCTCGATGATGGTGTTCGTGAGCCAGGCCATGCCAGCCAGCGCGCCGCTGCCGCGCATGTCGCGTGCGAAAGTGCCGAAGCACGACGCGGCGGCCCCGATCGCCGCGATCACGACGCCGTTCGCCGCCGCCTCGCGCAACGCCGCCTCGGTCGCGGACTCGCGCACCGTCTCCAGAAACGTGTTCGTGACGCCGCCGCCGAGGTAGACCATCCCCGCGCCGGCGATGGCCTCGATGTTCTTTGGCCGGCGGCTGTCCCGCCCTCGGTAGACAGGGACATTGACCACGCTCACCGTCGGATCGAGCTCCTGAAAATACTTACCGAGGTGCACGGCGTATTCGGCGGAACCGGACGCGGTGGGCAGAAAGGCAATCGTGCGGCGGTCAGCGGGCATCTTCGAGACGAGCATCCGGTCGATCTCACGTGTTTCGCCGAACGAGAACTCACCGCCTCCGATGAGGACTAGCGTTTTTACCGGCGTGGCGAGGTTCGTCAGCAGTCCCATCGATCGGTTTCCCCGTCTTTTCGTCTTCGCGTTCGCAAGTGATCGCGAGACTATCGCATACGATGCACGCGTGCTCGTCCAGGACTCGAAGAGACCTCTGCTCGAAGGCTCAGTCGCGATCGTCACCGGCGGAACCAGCGGTCTGGGATCCGCCATCGCCGAGTTGTTGCGTCTGCGGGGGATGACCGTCGTCACCGTATCGCGCCGCGAAGAAGCGGATGTGCGCGGCGACGCCTCTCGCGAGGACACCGTGCAGCGCGCCGTCGCGCGCGCCGAGTCGCTGGGCGCCATCAGCTTGCTCGTCAACTGTGCCGGCGTCGGCGTCTTCGGCGGCGCGGGCTCGTATGTCGAAGAGGACGTCCGCGAGGTCCTGGATGCGAACCTCGTCGCCATGATTCTCTTCTGCGATGAGCTCTTTCCGCGATTCACGCGCGACGGAGGCACGATCCTCAACGTTCTCTCCACCGCCTCGCTGATCGCCAAACCCGGAGAGAGCGTCTACTGCGCCGCGAAATGGGGCGCGCGCGGGTACACCGAGTTGCAGCAGATGGAGGCGACAGGCACGAAGCCACGCGTGATCTCGGTCGCGCCGGGCGGCATGCAGACGCCGTTCTGGGAGCACGCGCGGGAAGGCTTCATGGATCCGGCAGCAGTGGCGAGGGTCGTCGTCGGAGCCCTCGACTCCCCGGTCAATGTGACGTCGCTGGTGATTGAACGCTCGTAACCGGCGCTGGCGGTCGAACGAACTCGTCGATCTCGCGAGTTTTCGCAAGACAACTACCGCCGCCGGTTAGGACCAGCTGAGGACAAGGGTGGCGAGCGGCAGCGGATGCGTCACGCTGCACACCCTACAATGCCATGAACGCAGGCCCACAGCGCCCCGCGTAGGTTCGGCCGAAATCGGATGTTCGCAACTGCACGACACAGGGTAGGGGCATGAGCAGCGCCGTCACACCTCTAGAGTAAGTCTCAGAACCAAAGACGCGACGCGCGTTAGCTAGTACCATCGTCGCGTCTTACGTCGCCGAGTCCCACACACGCAACGCCTCTCCGCGCGTGTCCGAACTTGCGCTGCGTCTCGGGATCTCGCCGCGCACCTTCAACCTGGCACGTCACGAAGATCTGCACGATTCTATCGGTCGGCACCTGAGCCCGACACAGATCGCGTGTGCCCAGAATGTCTTGAAGTCCACTTCACAAACAACGACGCAGGTAACGTACGATGCTGAAATCGGGACGCAGCAAAGGTTTTACCGCGCGTTCAGGCGAGCGGCGGAGCTTCTACCGCGCGTTCAGGTCTGTGACCCGACGCACCCACTGGCGTGATGTCCGTCCCTAGACGGGGGGACGGCGTCGCTGCTACTGTGACCAGTCACGGGTGTCTCCCGAGCCACCAGTTGCCCTCTCGAGACGTTCAAACGCACCCCCAGCACCGCGCACCGCGATTGTGCACGCGCGGCATCTCCGTAGCGCCACCGGCGCGACGGCAAATCTGGAGATATTCATGCACCCCCTCGTCCGAGCAGCCACGTTCGCCGCCAATTTAGCCACAGTCGCTCTCTATGCCAGCGACCCGTACCCGATCCCACAGCACAACATGCCTCCGGCCCGCACCCCGACGGCGGCTAATGCCTCCCCGTACATTGCGCCACCGGACTCAAAAAACCCAGTGGCCGCAATGACGCTGAAACAGTTTCAGCAAAGTGGCATTCGAGGCCTGCGTTATGATTACTTGGCCGATCTCATCGACCCGACTGCTTCGACCAGAGACGGCTCAGGATCTGAATCCATCAGCGCCTACGAATTCTCACCGACGGATCTGAGGTCGTCGACGGTAGGCACGCTCGCGACAGTGGGAATCACCCGCAATGCTAGCAACGACCCCAGCCAAGACGCGGAACCGAGCCTGACCGCGGTCAAGATCGGAGCCGTCAACTATACCGTCGCGGCACACATCAAGTATGTGACCAACACACAACCCAGCAACCACGTGTCGTTCAGCCAGGATGGCGGTACCTTCAGTGTGCCTGCGCAGCTACCCTTGCCAGCCCCGTACACGCTGTCGGGTGATCCAGTACTCACCGTAAATCCCCAGTCGGGAGGCACCGCGCCCAAGAGGATCTACTGCGTGGGCGTCCTCGCAAACCCAGAAATTACCGCCGGTGACGCCATCGGTGTCTGGCGATCTGACAACGGCGGCCAGACCTGGGCCGGGCCTACTATCGTAGCGAGTGTTGCGACAGGGAGCGGCCACTACCTGGACAAGCCTTGGATCGTCGCGTCATGGCACCCGGGCACGCTCGGATATGTATACGTGACGTTCGTCAACCTCAATGAGACAAACATCCCGGCGAGCTACCTGAACAACTCGTTGTGGGTGTACCGCAGCACGGATGGCGGTCTGACGTTTCCCACGAACAGCCTGATTGCAATCGATGACGTACAGGGACCGCAAGTCGCTGTCAATCCCCTAAACGGAACCGTTCATAGCGTCTGGCTCAATGCTGCCAACAATGACCTGCGTAGCGCCTCC
>JANMSA010001022.1:0-4670 GCA_031388865.1 Acidobacteriota bacterium
GCCACCACCACGGCGTCAAAGTGCTGATAGCTAGAATCGGCAAGCTGTACCACCCAGCGTCCGCCTGCCACTTGCGCCACCTGGGTCACCTTCGCGCTAAATCGAATATGTACACGCAAGGCAAACTTGTCGGCGTAGTCCACCAGGTACTGCGCCATCTGCACATGATCCGGGTAGATCGGCGCGGCATCAGGAAAGGGAAAATCCTTGTAGGCCGTGACCTTGTTTTCTGAATTGACGTGCAGCGACTGGTACGCGCCGCTAAGGCCGTTGTCGTTCTCATAGACCCAGAGCCCGCCGATGCGCGTTCCCAATTCATAAATGACAACGTCAACGCCTTTGGCCAGCAGGTGCTTGGCAGCACACAGGCCGGCAGCACCGGCCCCGATCACGGCGACTTTGCGCGCGGCCATTTCAGGATGCCTCACGCTCATAGCCCGCACGCGGGATCAGGCCCATCATCATGCGCGTGAAGCCGCCATCCACCGTCAACGACTGGCCGCTGATGTAAGCTGATCGGTCACTGGCCAGAAACACCCCCGCCTGCGCAATGTCGTCGGGCACGCCGATGCGCCCAGCGGGCACCACCTGGCTGCGTCGCTCTGTCACACCCGGCTGGTCATAAAAGGCCTGTGACATCGGCGTGAGGATCAGACCCGGGTCCCGACGACCGGCTTTTCTCCAGCGTGAGCGCGGAGCTGAAGGTCCTTGCAGTCGACGACAGCGGTACACCCACAAGCGCTACGACGTCAGTGACCGTACGGCGCTGAACATTGAGCAGCCTCGTTAAGTATCAAAGTGGGGTCGGACCCCACTTCCATACTTGAGAGCGACGCGCTTCAGTCCACCCATTTTCCGATGAACAGATTCGTCTCCCGTCCCTCGGGGTTCGCGCGGTTCGATGCCCAGACCAGCCACTTGCCGTCCGGGCTGAACATTGGGAACCCGTCGAACGCCGGCGCGGTCGTGATGCGCTCGGACGCTCCACTTCCATCCTTGTTCACGATGAAGAGATCGAACTCGCGGCCGCGCGGATCGAGCACGTTCGACGAATAGATGATGCGCTTACCGTCCGGGGTAAAGAACGGCCCGAAGTTCGCAGCGCCGTTGCTCGTGATCTGCTTCGCGCCCGAGCCGTCCGCCTTCGCCACGTACAGCTCCATCTTCGACGGGCGCACGAATCCTTCTTCCAGCAGCTTTCGATAGTCGGCAAGTTGTGTGGCATCCTCGAAACGAGAGGCCCGCCAGACGATCTCGGTGCAGTCGCCGCTATAGAACGCGCCGCCGTCATAGCCCGCCGTCGACGTCAGACGCCGGACCTCGCCACCGTTCTCATTCATCTCATACAGATCGAGATCGCCGTCGCGCACGGACGTGAAGATGACCTTCCCGCCCTTGTGGCACCACGTTGCCTCCGCGTCATAGCCGGCCGTGCTGGTGATGCGCTTCGCATCCGTCCCATCCGCTTTGGCGAGGTAGATGTCGTAGCCGGGATGGACGCCCCAGATGTAGCCGCGGCTGCGATCGGGTGGCGGTGGACACGACGCGCCGGCCGCTTCCGTAGACGCGTACAGAATGCGATCTCCGGAGGGGAACGCGAAGTACCCGCACGTCGTCCGCCCCTTGCCGCTCGACACCAGCTTCGAGCCGCCGTTCGCAAGATCGAGCACGTACTGCTGGTCGCAGCCACCCCGCTCGGAGGTGGACTGATAGATGAGCTTCGTCCCATCCGGGTGAAAGTAGGCCTCCGCGTTCTCACCGCCGAAGGTCAGCTGCCGGACGTCCGTCAGGTGCTTCTCACCCTCGAACTTCTGCTCGAAGGGTTTTCCCGCTTTGACCTCGAACGTTGTGGCGTGAGTGGCCGCAACCGGAGCTGCTCCCCGGGAGCCAAGTGTCGCGCGCAGTGTCAGACGCTCGCCGCCGCGAAGTACGAGCACGTCGATGGTCGCGCCGGGCTTGTGATCCTGCAACGCATAAGTCATATCGTAGAGGTTCTCGATGCGCGTTCCGCCCATCTCCACCAGCACGTCCCCACCCTTGATGCCCGCCTTGTCCGCGGGACCGCCCGAGCGGACGTCGGCCAGCTTCACGCCACCGGTCGCGGATTCCATGGCGCTGAAGTCGGGGATCGTCCCGAGGTAGGCGCCGTAGCCGCGACTGTCGCCCTGCATTGCCGGAGCGGCGGTGGCACGCGCGTACGTCGGACTCACCTCACCGCGGGCCAGCGCCGCGGTGACGCGTGCCGTCAACTCCGCCACGCGCGCCGCTCCCGCGAAGTTCACGAGATCCGCGTCGTCATCGGGCGTGTGATAGCGCTCGTGCGTTCCGGTGAAGAAGTGCAGCACCGGAATCTGCTTCGCGTAGAACGAAGTCTGGTCGGACGGCCCGTAGCCGTCACCGCTCGCCGCGACGTCGAGCTTCAGTTCGGCGCTCTTCGCCACGAGGAGCGCCTTCCACTCCGGCGCGGACTCGGTCCCGAGTGCGACGAGCTTGTCGTCTTTCATCGCACCGACCATGTCCAGATTGATCATGCCCTTGATGCTCTCGACGGGCACCGGCGCGTTCCCGACAAAATACGATGACCCACCCAGCCCCATCTCCTCGGCCGAGAACAACACCACCATCACCCTGCGGCGATTCTTCGCGTCTCGGAGAAGCTCGCCGAGGCGCCTCGCGGCGACGAGGATCGCTCCTGTTCCGGAGGCGTTGTCGTCCGCGCCGTTGTGGATCCCTTCGTCATTCGGGCTCATCGAGCCCTTGCCGCCGTAACCCAGGTGATCGTAGTGCGCACCGATGACGATTACTTCCTTCGCCAGCGCACCTCGTCCCGGGATCGTTCCGGCGACGTTCACTCCCTCGGCATAGCTGGCCTTCACATCGACCTTGCCGGAAAGGGTCGCGTCGAGCACACGCGATCGCGGACGCAGGTCCGCGTCGACATCCTTCTGAAACTGCTCCAGATCGACCCATCGTTTCGCCGCAGAGGTCCTGATCTGAATCACAGGAATGCCGGCGGGACTCTCCGGCCCATCATTCGTCAGAGCGGGGAGTTTGTCTTTCGCTTCGTCCTGCAGCGGACCGGTGACGAAGATCACCGCGACCGCGCCGCGTTCGCGAGCCTGCAGGGCCTTGTAGCGCATGGCCGACCAGCGGCTGGGACGCTTTCCGTCGAACGGAGACTTGTCATCGCGCTCCTGCGGCTCATAGCGCAGCATGAGCGCCACCTTCCCTTTGAGGTCGACGCCTTCGTAGTCGCGATAGTTGAGCGGCGGCGCGTCGATGCCGTACCCGACGAACGCGATCGGCCCCGAGAACGAGCCGGCGCTGGAGAAGCCAAGCGGCGTCCAGTCGTCAGCGGCCAGGCCCTCGATCTTGTTGGTCGTGCCGAGGGCGACGCCGGTCTTGACCGGAAACGCCTGCCGATACGACTTGCCAAACGCCGGTTGCAACTTCGCGGCGCGCAGTTCCTTCTCGATGTAATCCGCGGCCTTTCCGAGGCCTTTCGTATTCAGCCCGCGACCCTCCATCGCATCGGAGGAGAGCGTTCGCACGTGCGTTTCCAACGCCTGTTGGCGGTTGTCTGCAGCTGCAGACGAAACGCTGGAAACGAGAACCCCGAGCAACCAGCAACCAGCAACCGCCTCATCGTCACCATCCTAGAACGTACGCAAACACGAGGGGCGCCACGATCGACGCGTCAGACTCGATCACGTGACTGGGCGTGTCTACCCCCAGCTTGCCCCAGGTAATCTTCTCGTTCGGCACCGCGCCGGAGTACGAGCCGAAGCTGGTCGTGGAGTCGCTGATCTGCGCAAAGTAGCCCCAGAGCGGGACCTCGGTGCGCTGCAGATCCTGATGCAGCATCGGCACGACACAGATCGGGAAATCTCCAGCGATTCCGCCACCAATCTGGAAAAAGCCGATCGACGACTCCGCCGACGTCTTCGTGTAGTAATCGGCCAGCTCGATCATGTACTCGATGCCCGTGCGCACCGTGTGCACGTTCTTCACGTCCCCGGAGATGACGTGGCCGGAGTACATGTTGCCGAGCGTCGAATCCTCCCAGCCCGGTACGAACATGGGCAGGTTCTTCTCTGCCGCCGCAACCATCCACGAGTTCTTCGGATCGATCTGATAGGACTCCGCGATCGAGCCATCGCGCAGGATCTCGTACATGAACTCGTGTGGGAAGAGCCGCTTCCCCTGCTGGTCCTTCTCCACCCAATGCTTGAGCACCGCTTTCTCGATCCGTCGCATGGCCTCCCCCTCGGGGATGCACGTGTCCGTGACGCGGTTCATATGGCGCTCGAGCAGCTTCTGCTCGTCCTGCGCCGAGAGATAGCGGTAACCCGGTACGCGCTCGTAGTGGTCATGCGCGACGAGGTTGAAGATGTCTTCCTCGAGGTTGGCGCCCGTACAACTGATCGCGTGGACCTTCCCAGCCCGGATCATCTCCGCCAGCGACAGCCCCAGTTCCGCGGTCGACATCGCGCCCGCGAGAGTGAGCAGCATCTTCCCGCCCCGTTCCAGATGCCTGTTGTAGTCCTGCGCCGCCGACTTGAGCGCGGCCGCGTTGAAGTGACGGTAGTGATGGTCGATGAAATCAGTGATTGCGCCCATAGCGGGCGGATCGTACACCGGGTCGGTTGGCGGTTGGCGGGGAGAACATG
>JANMSA010001113.1:0-10330 GCA_031388865.1 Acidobacteriota bacterium
CGAAAGGGGAGAGCATCTCCATCGGCGCGCCGCGGCCCCTCTTCTTCGCGCGCGTCCTGCCCGCCGGTTCGGGGGCGTTCTACGAGTACGACGTGACGAACGACGGCCAGCGCTTTCTGATGGGAACGGTGCTCGAAGGTCCGAACGCGACGCCACCGAGTCCGGTGATCGTCCTCAACTGGACCGAGGAGCTGAAGAAGTGAGTCGCGCCCCGGTTCGCGCGAGGCGGACGGGGCGGTGCCGCGTGACGCCGATGCCGGTACATCCGGAAGACTGAAAAGGATCTGCTGCGGTCTTGCAGCGCATGTGTCCGCGTCCCGCGGGGATTCTCTGCGTGACAGCCGTGCGATGAACGTGGGCGTCGTCGATTTGTCGGTCTGGTCATGCGACAATCCGGCTGTCCCGAAAAATCGATGACTCTCGCGCCCGGTATCAGGCTCGGTCCCTACGAAATCGTCTCGCCCCTCGGCGCGGGCGGCATGGGAGAGGTCTGGCGCGCCACGGACACGCGACTCGATCGCAGCGTGGCCATCAAGATTCTCCCCGACGGTCTCGCTCAGAACGAACAGTTCCGGACGCGATTCGAGCGCGAGGCCAAAACCATTTCCTCGCTGAATCACCCGAACATCTGCACGCTTTTCGATGTCGGTCACGAGGGCGGCTCGCACTTCCTGGTCATGGAACTGATCGATGGAGAATCGCTGGCGGAACGCCTTCAAAGAGGAGCGCTGCCGGCGGACCAGGTCCTCCGTTTCGGGGCACAGATCGCCGACGCCCTCGATCGCGCGCACCGGCAGGGCATCGTTCACCGTGATCTGAAGCCGGGGAATGTGATGCTCACGAAGGGTGGGGCGAAGCTGCTGGACTTCGGTCTCGCGCGCTCGGGCGTCGACGCCTCGCCGATCCAGGGTCTCAGCGACATGACGCAGGCGCGCCCGCTGACCCAGGAAGGAACACTCCTCGGGACGTTTCAGTACATGGCTCCCGAGCAACTCGAGGGACACGAAGCCGACGCCCGAACCGACATCTTCGGCCTCGGCGCGCTCCTCTACGAGATGGCCACGGGAAAGCGGGCCTTCGAGGGCGCGTCGCGAACGAGTCTGATTGCCGCAATCGTTTCCTCCCATCCCACACCGATCTCGCAAGTCACGCCGATGACGCCGCCGGCGCTCGATCACGTCGTTCGCAAGTGCATCGAGAAAGATCCCGAGGATCGCTGGCAGTCGGCGCACGACGTGGCCAGCGAACTGCGGTGGATCAGTGAGGCTGGTTCGCAGGCAGGAGTCTCTGCCCCGGTTGCGCTCCGAAGGAAAACGCGAGAGCGCCTGGCCTGGTCCCTCGCTGGGGGGGCTACGGCAATGGTCGCGGCGATGGGAATGTTCCTCGCCAGCCCCGAGCCCCCGCGCCGGATGATCGAGTCCGCCATCATCACCCCTCCCAGCATGCAGGTCGCATTCAACGGCGCCATCAGTCTCTCGCCCGATGGAAAGACGGCGGCGTTCATATTCAATGATGAGCGAGGCGACCGGACTCTCTGGGTGCGCCCGCTGGACTCGCGTTCCTTTCGCCGGCTCGAGGGGGCAGCGGGCGCCAGCCACACCTTCTGGGCACCCGACTCGCGCCGCATCGGATTCTTTGCGTTCGGAAAACTGAAGACCATCGATCTCCAGGGAGGGGCGGTCACGACGGTCTGCGAGGTCAGCGCCGGCCGCGGCGCAAGTTGGAATGGGGATGGGACCATTCTCGTCACGACTGCGTCGATCGGACCGCTGATGATGGTTCCGGCAAGCGGAGGCACGCTGGTGCCTCTGACGAAGCTGCGTCCGGGCGATACGAATCATCGCTGGCCGTTCTTTCTTCCCGACGGAAAGACCTTCGTTTTCCTGGCTCTCAACGAGTTGCCCGCAAAGACAGCGGTCTGTCAGGCCACGCTCGACCGCCCGGACGACATCAAGGTGCTCTTCACCTCGGCTACGTCGACGCAATTCGTTGCCCCGGACATCCTGCTCTTCGTTCGCGACAATGCCCTTCTTGCACAACGCTATGACTCCAAACGAGCGCGGATGGCCGGGGATCCGGTCACGATCAGCGACCGGGTGGGTCTGACCGATCGTTTCGACGCTCAGTTTTCCGCGGCGAACGATGGAACCCTGCTCATTCAACGCGGCGCAGGGTTCCAGCTTTCAGAGCTCGTCTGGGTCGACCGCTCGGGCAAGTCGCAAGGCGCAGTGGGCGATCCCGGCCTCTTTTTCAGTCCATCGCTTTCACGGGATGGACGGCGTCTGGCCGTCGACCTTTCGAGTACCACCGATGGCCAGGGTGACATCTGGATCTTCGATCTCACGCGCAAGGCCTCATCGCGATTGACGTACGAGCGGACGAACGAATCGGCGCCGCAGTGGTTTCCCGGCGACAAGCGGATCCTCTATTTCGGTGTGAAGAACGGAAGGGGAGACATCTTCGAGCTGCCTTCCGGTGGCACGGGCCAGGCGCGGGTGCTGATCTCTGATGACCGGGAGAAGCGGCCCAGTGACATATCCCGGGATGGTCAGTGGGTCGTGTTCAATTCGGTCGGCGGCCCGGTCACAGGGGGTATGGACATCTGGGCATGGTCGGCATCGGACAAGAAGGCGAGACCGTGGCTGGCTACACCCTTCGCAGAGCTCTGCGCGCGACTCTCGCCAGACGGAAAGTGGATCGCGTATCAGTCCGACGAATCGGGACGCATGGAGGTCTACGTCCGCGCTTTCCCCGAGTCGGAGGAAAAGTGGATGATCTCGGTCGGAGGGGGCGTCATGCCAACCTGGCGCGGAGACGGCCGGGAGATGTTTTATCTTTCTCTCGAGCGGAAGATGATGGCCGTTCCGTTCAACCCGGGGGGCTCATCGCTCCAAGTCGGTGCCCCGGTGATGCTCTTCGACGCACGCGTGCGCATGCATCCCACCCTTCAATACGATGTCTCCAGCGACGGCCAGCGGTTTCTGTTGAATCGCCAGCTGCAGGGAACCTCGGCTGAACCGGTGGCCTTGCTGCAGAATTGGGACGTGAAGCTGCCAGCAAGGTGATTCTCCCGGGGCCGGTTTTCCGTCGAGCCTGATCCGCCAGAGCGGCTTGACGGGGCCAAGTGCCGATCGGCTCCCGAAAGGGTAGGATGTGCCAGTCCCAAACGTCGTAAAGGTTGTGTGGCAGGAACCGGCTGTAACGACAGGAAGGGGTGGTTCCGATGATTGGCCGAACGATCTCTCACTATTCGATTACATCGAAGCTCGGAGCAGGGGGCATGGGAGTCGTCTACGAAGCGGAAGACACGCAGCTCGGCCGCCGCGTTGCGTTGAAGTTTCTATCTTCTGAGATGGCCGGCGACGAGGTTTCACTGCAGCGTTTTCAGCGGGAGGCCCGTGCCGCGTCATCGCTGAACCACCCGAATATCTGCACCATCCACGCGATCGACTCGCACGAGTCGGAGACTTTCATCGTAATGGAATTACTCGAGGGGCGGACGCTTGCCGAGCAACTTCGCGGCGGAGCGGTCGAAATCGGGCGTCTCCTGGAGATCGCGGTGCAACTCGTCGACGCTCTCGAGTCGGCGCATGCGAAGGGAATTGTCCACCGCGATCTGAAACCGGCCAACATCTTCCTCACCTCGCGAGGACAGGTAAAGATTCTGGACTTTGGCCTGGCGAAGATCGAGATCAAACGGACCCAGGACCCGAACGTGACCGCCGTGCGTGCCGACGAGCTCACCAACGCCGGGACGACGGTAGGTACGGTCTCCTACATGTCCCCCGAGCAGGCTCGCGGACAGGTGACCGATGCCCGGAGCGACGTCTTTTCATTGGGCGTCGTCTTGTACCAGATGGCCACCGGAGTGCTGCCCTTTCCCGGCGAGACGTCGGCCGTCATTTTCGAGGCGCTGCTCTCACGCGAGCCCAAGCCTCCCACCGAAGTGCTCTCGACCTTGCCTGCAGAACTGAACCGGATCATTGCCCAGGCACTGGAAAAGGACCGGACCTATCGCTACCAGAGTGCGGGCGAAATGCGTACCGCGCTCATTCGGCTCCGCCGCGATCTGGAGTCCGGCGGGCGTCGGGCCGCGGAACCGTCGACTGTGGTCGGGGCGCAGCGCGCCGCCGAGAAATCGGTGGCCGTGCTCAACTTCGAGAACCTCAGCGGGGCGAAGGAGGACGAGTATTTCCGCGACGGAATCACCGAGGACATCATCACCGAACTGTCGAAGATCCGCGCTCTGCATACCCGGTCGCGCGCGAGCGTGCTCACATTTCGAGACAAACAGGTGACGCCCGCGGAGATCGGGCATCAGCTCCATGCGGCCTACGTGCTCACCGGGAGCGTTCGTCGCGCGGGAAACCGTCTGCGGATCAACACCCAGCTGATCGATACCGGTACCGATTACCCGCTCTGGTCCGAACGCTACGACCGCGAGATGGAAGACGTCTTCGCGGTGCAGGACGAGATTGCGCGAAAAATCGCCGATGCGTTACGAATCACTTTGTCTCCCCAGGAGCAGGAGACTCTCGGTGTAAAACCGACCGAGAACCTGCAGGCCTACGACCTCTATCTGCGAGGGCGGAACTACGCTCGGAGGCGGTCGCGTCAGGATCTGGAGTTCGCGGTGCAGATGTTCGAACAGGCTGTGGCGCTCGATCCTGGCTTTACGCTCGCGCACGCCACCCTCGCTTCGGCCTGTGCCGAGTATTACTACCTCGGCGAGCGCTCCTCCCGCTGGATCGAACGCGCTCGTTCCGCGGCCGCGAAGGTGTCGTCTTCCGTCACACACCTCCCGGAAGGGCTAATCGCGGAGGCCTGGCTGTCCTATGCCGAAGATGATCTCGACACAGCGATGCTGCGTGCACGCAAGGCCGTATCGATCAAGCCGGACGTGGAAAGCGGTTACTACCTTCTCCTCCGGCTCCTGTTCGCATCCGGCCGGCTCCTCGAGATCGTCGACATCGCGGAAGACGCAATGACCCACTGCGGTGAGAACTACAACGCGTACGTTCCCATCCTGAACGCCTACAAAGCCCTCGGAAAGCGCGAAGCGGCGGCGACACTTACGCAGCGCCGCCTGCAGGTGTTCGAAGCTCAGCTGAGCAAGGTTCCGGAAGACGCGCGGGCCCGGGTACTGCTCGCCGGCGACTACGCGCGGCTCGGGCGCGAGGACGATGCTATCCGCGAAGCGAACATGGCCATCGCTCTCCGGCCGAACGACGGCGGAACCCTCTACAACGTTGCCTGCGTGTTCTGCGTGCTGGAACGAAAGTCGGAAGCCCTTGCGACACTTAGAAAAGCCTGCGACGCCGGCTTCATCGACCCACGCTGGGCACGTCAGGATCCCGACCTGGCGCTCCTCCACGGCACGCCGGAATTCGAGCAGTTGTATGGCGGGAATGTAAAGACGTAGAACCGGCGCCCGCGGATCTCGCTCGCATCATTTCGCGCTGGCCTGAGAAGGAACCCCGCTCGCTACCAGACGGCGCTCGACGTGGGGCAAAGAGCTGCGCGGCGCGCGAATGACGAGGGAGGGCGGCGCGGTCGCCGAACCACCGCCGGGCGCTATCGCGCCCCGGGCGGTTCCTACCGCAACCCCTCTGCCCAGTTCGCGACGACCGTGAACGACTGCGCGGCGGTGGTGTCTTCGTTCATCGTGACGAGAAAGCGCTGGCCATCCCGCGTGACGTCGATGCCGGTGACATCCGGAAGATTGAAAAGGATCTGCTGCGGTCCGAACTGCAGCGCATCGCTGCCGGTCACTGCGATCGAGGCGATTTTGCCGTCCTGGGTGAGGAAGACCAACTCTCGACCGCCGCTGGTCCAATGCACTCCCGAGCCGCCCGTGGTCGTGACCTGATATCTGGTGCCGGGGGTCGGAAACGATTGCACCAGGATCTCTGTTCGCCCGCTCTCGGTCGACTCGTAGGCAGCCCACCGGCCGTCGGGGGAGATCGACGATTGAATCTCAGCCGCAGCCGTGGCCGCGTATGGCCTGGCCTTCCCGCCGCGCGTGGCAATCCAGAGGTCGTAGCCGCTCTCTTTCCCGATCACCTCGAAGATGAGCATGGAACCGTCGGGCGACCATGTCTCGGGGCGTTTCCAGTCGCCTGCTGTCGGGGTGAATAGCACCGGCGCGGCGCCCCCAGTCGACGAAACGAGGTAAAGGTCCGTACTCCCGCTGCGATCCGACTGAAAGGCGAGAGTCTTTCCATCCGGTGACCACACCGCATAGCGATTCATCCTTGGGCCGAATGTCAGCCGCGTGGGTGCTCCATGCTCCAGGTCGACCAACCACAGGTCTCCGACGGCCTCACCACCACTCCCGCCAGAAAGCGACACTTGCCTGCCGTCCGGAGAGATGCGCGGATTGTCGAAGCTTCCGGGGGGGAGCGGCAGCGACCCGAGGGTGCTGCCGCGCCTGTCCAGCCACACGAGGCGGGTGTTCTGGTTGGCCGCGGCAGCGGTGACGAGAAGGCCGTTTGCCGAAACCGTTGCGGCGGCGCCGAGAGTATTCAGGACGGCCGGAGGATGCTCCGGAAAGCGCACCGGAGGACCGTCCAGCCGAAGGTTCTTCGCATCGAAGCGCTGCGCCACGACCCGGTCTTCGATTGCGTAGACGAGAAATCCCGGCTCGGCGTAAACCGGCGCACGTTCCGAAGTCGTGAGTAGCTTCGTGGTCTTTTCGGAAAGTGAGCCGATCATGACGCGTGAGGGCGCGCTGTTTTTTGAATCACTCATGAAGAGGAAGTGATCCCCGTCCGGCAGAAACCAGGGGAAGCGGTGAGTGGTCTCGCGTGAGACGTTCAGGGTCGTCACTGCCTGCGGCGAGCCGCCGTGGGCATCGACGCGCTGGAGAGCGTCCGCCACGTTTGGCGAGAAGACAATGACTCCGTCACGATTCCAGGTGCCGCCGCGCGCGTCGGGCGCCGCGCAGATGACATCCACATCCGTACTCGACACAGAGACCTTCTTCAGCTTCCCCTCGGAAAAGAAGGCCACCTGCGCGCTGTCCGTGGACCAGAACGGATACGTCGCACCACCCGTCCCCGAAAGGAGCCTCGCACTCGACTCGGACATCGAGCGAATGAACAGCCCGTTCCTTCCTGTGGCATCGCTTCCAACAAAAGCGATGTACCGGCCATCTGGCGAAATGGCGACATTGCCCCCTCGTTGCGAAACCTTCGTTCCTGGCGGTGCGGCGAGCGACAACCGAAGAGAAACCGGCGAGGGGCGGCGGAAGGCGCGCTGCGCGAGAAATCCCGTGGCGACGATCAGCAGAGCGACGAGAGCCCAGGCGATCGACTCACGTGTCTTGCGCCTCAGTGACAGCGGTGCGGCGACGCCGGCGTGCGATCCTGCTTCGCTGATCCAGCGAAGCTCGCTCGCTACGTCACGCGCCGACTGCCAGCGATCTTCCGGATCTTTCTCCAGACATTTCCTCACGACGTGATCGAGCGCCAGCGGCGACATCTGCTGGACCGACGAGATCGGAGGTGGCTGACTGGAGACGATGGCCGCGATCAGCGACGTCCTGCTCTTGCCCCCGAAGGCGCGGCGCGCCGTCGCCATCTCATAAAGGAGCGCGCCCAGGGCGAAGATGTCGGTGCGGGCGTCCGCTTCGCTCCCTTCCAACTGCTCGGGGGCCATGTATTGAAACGTGCCGAGGATCGTCCCCTGCTCGGTCAGCGGCTTAGCCTGGGTGGCGGAGATGTCGAGACGTGGAGACGAGGCCGGAGCGAGCGTGCTTCGCGCCAGACCGAAGTCGAGCAGCTTCGCCCCCGACTTTGTGAGCATGATGTTGCCCGGCTTCAGATCACGATGCGTAATACCTTGTTGATGCGCGCGGTCGAGCGCGTCACAGATCTGCGCGCCGATCTTCAACACCTGATCGGCAGGGAGGGGACCTTTCTCGATGCGGTCCGCGAGCGACTCCCCTTCGATGAGCTCCATCACCAGATAGTCCGTTCCCTCGACGTGCCCGACATCGAAGAGCGTGCAGATGTTCGGATGGTTCAGCGAAGAGATGGTCTTCGCCTCGCGTTCGAAGCGCAGCCGGAACTGTTCGTTCTGCGCGAAGTCAGGCGGCAGAATCTTGATGGCGACATGGCGATCGAGGCGCGTGTCGACGCCGCGGTAGACCTCTCCCATGCCGCCCGCACCGATCGCCGAAACGATCTCATACGGGCCCAGACGGGTCCCAGCTCGAATGGTCATGGACAGGGGCAGTATAAGCGGAGGCCGAGCGGCGCGCTCCTCGGGAGCGTCGTCGGAATCGGAGGGATCTTCGAACGATGTAGCGCGCGATCCCGCGCCGGGGATCTTCGCGCCGCCGTCCGTGCGCAGCAGGACGTCACCGAACTGCGCTCGAAGCTATACTCTGCCCTTCGTCCAAATCACCTGCAATCGGGAGCGTGGAATGAATCTGACGACCGGCAGTCGGGTCGGTCCCTACGAGATCGTAGCGCCGATCGGCGCCGGCGGCATGGGCGAGGTCTTCCGCGCGCGCGATACGCGCATCGGACGCGACGTCGCGATCAAGATTCTCCCCAGCGAGGTTGCAACCGATCCGGATCGATTGCGCCGCTTCGAGCAGGAAGCCAGCGCCGCTGGCTCGCTCAATCATCCGAACCTCGTCACGGTCCACGATGTCGGCACCCACGAGGGTGTGCCCTATCTGGTCATGGAGCTTCTCGAGGGAGAGACTCTCCGCGAGAAGCTCGGCGACACGTCGCTGGCCGGGAATGCGCGGATTCCGAACCGCAAGGCAATGGACTACGCCCAGCAGCTTGCGAGTGGCCTCGCGGCGGCGCACGAGAAAGGGATCATCCATCGCGATCTCAAGCCGGACAACGTCTTCGTCACCCGTGACGGCCGCCTGAAGATCCTCGACTTTGGACTGGCGAAGGTGAGCGGGGCCAACGAGACCGATCCGGCTGCCGCCACACGTGCGCGTAACACCAACCCCGGAACGGTCCTCGGCACCGTCGGCTACATGTCCCCCGAACAGGTGCGCGGACAGGACACGGACCAGCGCACGGACATCTTTGCTGCGGGCGCCATCCTGTATGAGATGGTCTCCGGTCGCCGAGCGTTCCGCGGGGACTCCGCGGCGGATACGACGAGCGCGATTCTGAATCAGGATCCGCCCGATCTCGACTTCTCCTCGGGGCAGCAGGTGTCACCGATTGTCGACCGGGTCATTCGCCGCTGCCTGGAGAAGGAACGCGCGCAACGCTTCGAGTCGGCGCGCGATCTGGCGTTTGCGCTCGAGGCGATGACGTCTTCAGGCGTCTCGCATCCTGACCTGGCCGCCGATCCGGCGCCGCGCCGCGGGAGGATCGGCTTGACGATCGCTCTGGCGACGCTGGTGGCCACAGCAGCCATCGCGGCCGTGCTCGCATTCCGTATGGGACGTGCGTCCTTCAAGCCGCAGCGCATGACGTTCACGCAACTCACCTTCGACGCTGCTGTCGACACCACGCCGTCCATCTCGCCGGATGGAAAGACGTTCGCTTTCGTCAAAGGGATCGCACCGCAACGCCGGATCTTTCTGCAGCGTGTGGACGGCAGCGGGGCGATCGCGCTCAGCCGATCGGCCGACCACGACGACCGTGACCCTGCGTTCTCCCCGGACGGCAGCCAGATCGCCTTCCACACCTCGAGAGATGGGGGCGGCATCTTCGTCATGGGCGCCACAGGCGAGTCCGTGCGGCGCATCACTTCGGCGGGTTTCAATCCCTCATGGTCGCCCGACGGCGCCGAGATCGTCTTCGCCAGTGAAGAGGCGATCAGCCCCACCAGCCGGAGCTCAGTCAGCACTCTGAGTATCGTGAACGTGTCGACGGGGACGGTGCGTGTCGTGTCCCGCGGCGATGCCATGCAGCCCCGTGTTTCGCCACACGGCAAACGGGTCCTCTACTGGGGCCTGCGCGGAAAGGGCGGACAGCGGGACCTCTTCACGATCGCGGTATCCGGCGATGACAGATCCATCGTCGCCGCGACGAACGACGGCGCACTCGACTGGAACGCCGTGTGGGCGCCCGACGGCGAGTCCATCCTGTTTTCGAGCGATCGTGGCGGGACGATGAACATCTGGCGTCAGGCCATCGACGAAGAGAGCGGGCAGCCGAGGGGCGAACCGCAGCCGCTCTCGGTGCCCGCTTCGTGGGCAGGCAACATCAGCGTATCGAGCGACGGGCGTCACATCCTCTACACCTCACGCATTGACGAGCAGGAGGTGCGTGTGGGGACCTTCGATCCCTCGACCGAACGGGTCGCCGTTCAGCCCAGCCCCCTTCTCAGCGGATCGATGATCGTT
>JANMSA010001120.1:0-6938 GCA_031388865.1 Acidobacteriota bacterium
GTTCTTTGCCAGTCCGGAAGCGCGCGCCGCTTCCAGCCCGGAGCTGATCGTGGCCGTAGCGACGCGGCTGCGGACGCGCACCCAGGCGGCGAGCACCTCATTCCGTCGAGCGGCCGAGTTGGCGCAGCGGACGGCCGACGAACTCCGCCGCCAGAACCCGGCCGCACTGCCTTCCGTGACGACCGCTGACGCGTCGATCCGGTAAGCAGTTGGCAGTCACGGGAGACACCGGGCGCGGGTCTGCTCGGATGAGCCCGACCATCTTCGCGAAGGCCCCTCTCGCTTCTACTTCTTCCCCCCGAGAGGAGCCGCATCCCCTTCATGTCTCGCCCGGGTGAAGTGAGGCGAAGTTCCGGCTTTTCCACGCATCGAACTCGAGATGACCGAACGCCTTCTCCACCCAACGGCTGGGCTTGCTCTTTGCACGGTCCGGCATTTGCTCTTCTCAGGGTCAGAAACCGAATGGCGAACCAACCCGTAGCGATCATTGATGAACAGGTCAAAGCGGACCTCGAGGAGATCGAGGTGCGGCTGCTCACCGAGGGGATCTTTCAGCACTACGGCTTCGACTTTCGCGACTACTCTTTGCCTTCGCTCCGTCGGCGGATCTGGAAGCGTGTCTACGCCGAGGGGCTCAGCACGGTCTCCGGCCTGATCGAGAAGGTGCTGCACGATTCCTCGTCGATGGAGCGGCTGCTGCTCGACCTCTCTGTCAACACGACGGCGATGTTCCGGGATCCGATGTTCTACCTGGCGTTCCGGCAGAAGGTCGTGCCCCTCTTGCGCACCTATCCGTTCGTGCGCATCTGGCATGCGGGCTGTTCGACCGGCGAGGAGGTCTATTCGATGGCCATCCTCCTTCAGGAGGAAGGCCTCTATGACCGTTGCCGCATCTACGCGACGGACATCAATGAGACGGTTCTGCTCAAGGCCAAGGCCGGCATTTTCCCGCTCTCCACCATGCAGGAGAACACGTCCAACTACATCACCGCCGGCGGCATGGCCACGTTCTCGGACTACTACACGGCCCGCTATGACTACGCGATCTTCCGCCCCTCGCTACGGGAGAACGTGGTGTTCGCACAGCACAATCTGGTCACGGACTCATCGTTCAATCACTTCAACGTGATCCTCTGCCGGAATGTGCTGATCTACTTCAACAACGCGCTTCAGGATCGCGTGCAGGAGCTCTTCCTGCAGTCCATGGAGATGTTCGGACTGCTCGGCCTCGGCTCGAAGGAGTCGCTCCGGTACACCGTCGTCAGCGAGAATTACGACGTGATCGATGTCGAACAGAAGCTGTACCGGAGGGTGCGCTGATGGCCTCCGCTCCGATGCCTTCCGGCATTCGCTCGTGGTCGGACGGACGCGTCCTCCAGCAGGCGTCGCGCGGGTATGAACTGATCGTCATCGGCTGCTCGATGGGCGGAATGGCGGCACTGGAGGCGATCTTCAGCCCGCTCCCCGCGGGCTTTCACGTTCCGATCGTCGTCGCCCAGCACCGGTACCGCACGTCGGGCGAGGCGTTGCCCGCCTTCCTGCGCCGGCACTCCCAGCTGAACGTCGTCGATGCCTTGGACAAGCAGTGGGTGAAACCGGGGAATGTGTATCTCGCGCCTGCGGACTACCATCTCCTCGTGGAACGGGGAGGCGAGTTGAGTCTGTCGGTGGACGACGCGGTCGCGTACTCCCGCCCTTCCATCGACGTGCTTTTCGAGTCGGCGGCCAAGGCGTATTCGAAAGGGGTCGTCGGCGTCGTGCTCACGGGCATGAACGCGGATGGCGCCCGAGGCGCGAAGCGGATCAAAGAAAGGGGAGGCTTCGTGCTGGTTCAGGATCCGGCGACTGCCGAATCGCCCGAGATGCCTCAGGCGGCGATCGCCGCGACGCGCGTGGATCGGATCTTGCCTCTGGACAGGATCGGACCGTTTCTCCTCGAGCTTTGCCGGAACCCTGGATGAAGGAAGATCGTGTAAACATACTCCTGGTCGATGACCAGCCGAACAACCTGTTGGCACTGGAATCCATCCTGGCCGAGTCTGGGGAGAATCTCGTATCGGCGGAATCGGGCTCCGCGGCTCTGCGGCACATGCTGCAGATGGACTTCGCGGTGGTGCTCCTCGATGTGCAGATGCCCGATCTGGACGGATTCGAGACGGCAAATCTCATCCGCTCGCGCGACCGGTCGCGCGACACCCCGATCATCTTCCTGACGGCACTCTCGCGCAGCGAGACGAACGTCTTTCGCGGCTACGAGCTCGGCGCGGTCGACTACATCTTCAAGCCCTTCAATGCGGACATCCTCCGCTCCAAGGTCAGCGTCTTTGTCGAGCTGTTCCGGCAGCGCGAGGCGTTCAAACGCCAGGCTCACGAGCTTTCCCGCCTCATCAGACAGAATGAACTGATTCTCAACGCAGCAGCAGAGGGCGTTTTCGGCGTCGGACTGGAGGGAGCGACGACGTTCGTCAACCCCGCCGCCGCGCGGATGATCGGACGTCGTGCGGACGAGGTTGCGGGAGCCGACATCCACTCCCTCGTCCATCCCGCGTTTCCCGGCGTACTGACATGCGACATCGGCACGTGCAAGTTCTACGCGGTGCTGCATGGCGAGCCGGCGTACGACGAGATCGAGGAAACGTTCTTCCGCCCCGAGGGAACGAGCTTCCCCGTTGAGTTCTGCGCGTCACCCATGCGCGATGAGCAGGGGGAACTTCTCGGTTCCGTGGTCACCTTTCGCGACGTGACGGAGAAGCGTGCCGCGGCACTCGCGGCGGAAGCGGAGAGGCGGTATCGCGAGGCGGAGGCGCAGAACCACGCCAAGGACAACTTCCTGGCCACGCTCTCTCACGAGCTGCGGACGCCGATGACGTCCATCCTGGGATGGGTTCAGTTTCTCCGCAGCGGTCACTTCGACGAGCAGGAACTGGCCGAGGCGCTCGGCACGATCGAGTCGAGCGCGCGGCTGCAGGCGCGGCTCATCGACGACATGCTGGACGTTTCCCGCATGATCCTCGGCAAGTTCCAGGTGGATCTCCAGCCGACGCGCATCTCGGAGATCGTCGAAGCGGCGCTGACCACGGCCCGGCCCATCGCTGCCGACAACGATGTACAGCTGACCTGGGAGATCGAAGACCGCGACGCTCTCGTCGATGCCGATCCGAGCCGCATCCAGCAGGTGATTCACAACCTGCTCAGCAACGCGATCAAGTTCACGCCCCGCGGCAAGCAGGTCGACCTGCGCCTCGAGCGAGCGGACGGCAAGCTCCGCATCCGCGTGAAGGACGAAGGGGAAGGGATCGACCCCGCGTTTCTCCCCCACGTCTTCGAGCGTCTGCGTCAGGCGGAAGGCTCCAACAAGCGCAGCGGCCTCGGCCTCGGCCTGGCCATTGCGCGCCACATCGTTGAGCTTCACCACGGCGACATCGCCGCCGCCAGCGAAGGCCTCGGCCACGGCGCGGAGTTCACAGTCACCCTGCCAGTGAACGTGCGCATCGAAGACACCGTGCACGCCTAGGAGTCTTCCAGCCGTCTTCGCGGCGGTTGCTGGTTGCTCGCGGGCTTTTCGCATGAACGAGCACACCCGGATCGGTTCGCCTGAGCGCTGATGCCGATGGAGGCGGCGCGTACGGTAGCGGGCGTCCCGATCCACATCGTGCTGCGTCCAGGCGAGAAGCCGCCAGCAGCCAGCAACCAGCAACTGCCGGGTAGACGGCCAGATACTTCATCCGAAAGATACGATTGCTGTGTACCTCCTGCGGCGGTAATACGGGTTCAAATCCCGTGAGGCGCGGACCCCGCGCCGGCGTGCCTCGCGGCGACTGGCGCCGCCCCACAAACGCGCGCTCGTTCCCCGCATTAGAATTCACCTCGCCATCCCACGATGAGACCAGCCCGATGAAACTACGCCTGCCAGATCTCAGTCGGCTGCTCACTTTCGAACGAAGGTTCACGCACGTGATCCCGCTCGGCGTCAGCTGTCGTGTCACGCACCAGGTACGGCTCTGTTTCGGCAGCGCGACGGCGTGGCCGTTCGACTGGTGGATCACGCCGCTGGACGGCTTCGCGCGCTATCTCGCCGATCCCACTCCGGAACGGATCTACGGCGAGGGTTGCCTCGAGGAGCGAGTCGAGGAGGGTCGGGTCGTTGCGATCCGGAGCCGGCAGTTCGGCATGGAGCTCTTTCACGAGTTTCCGCGAACGCGGGTCGAAACGGCGGAGCGGGTCGTGTCCGTCGTTGCCCCGGGGTGGCGGCAGCATGTCGAAGCGGCAGAGGAGAAACACCGAACGCGACTCGAGCGGCTGCTCGCGCTGAACGAGCGCGCCAACCGGCTGCTCTTCGTCCGGCACAAGGTAGCCGCCGATCCGTGGGTCTCGACGCCGAGCGCGAAGATCGAAGCGCTGTGGGACCTGCTTTGTTCGCGGTGGAGACGCGCGAAGGTCGACCTGCTGCTCGTGAACGTTCCCTTGGCGGGGCGGCTGCCGCGCGGAGTGCGATCTGTCGTCATCGATGACCGGCCGGGGCCGCCGGGCGAAGAGTGGCAGGGCGACCATGCTGTCTGGCGTGCAGCGTTCGCGCAACAGAGGCTCGTTCTCGCGCCCGACTCTCCATCCCGATCGGCGTCCGGATCGGTCCGTGGTATGCCGGATTGACGCGCCCCCCGTCCGCGCTCATTGGGGTCAGGTCTTCATCGGGGAGGCATCGCCAGTCCCTCCGCGACCCCTGCCGGGGTCGTCGATGCCGGACGTGACCGACCGGTGGTCGCTCGCCTTGCTCGCACCACCGGCTACCCTACGAGCCGCCTCCAGCGGCTGCGAACGATCACGAGTTGCGCGTCGTTGTTCGCACTCTTGCGACACTTTGCATGGACAACCGACAACCGACAACTGATCACCAACCAGCAACCAGCAACTGCCGCGTAGACGGCCAGCTACTTCATACGAGGATACGAATTGCTGTGTACCCAGAGGCGCGTTGCGCGGCCGTCAGGGCCGAGCTCGAACTTTACTTCCTCTCCCAGCGTACCGTCGGTGCGTACGCGGCGGAAGATGTGTTCGCCGGTCTTGCGGTAGCGGTCGAGGTCTGTCATCGGGGCGGTGGACGGCAGGTCGATCGATGCCAGACCATCACCCCAGGCCACGACTACGGTCTCGCCGCCAAAGGGAAACGCGTCATAGGAGCCGGTGTACGCATCGAGAGCCGGAAAGGTCTTCGCTTCCGCCTTGCCGCCGACCGTCGGCGACACGATCTCGTAGAGACCTTTGGCAAAACGTCCTGCATTTACGCCTGAGGCGTTTGCGATGACGACCACACCGACCTTCTTTTCAGGCTGAACGTTGAAGGCGGTGCGGAAACCCGGGCAGCTGCCGCCGTGTCCAACGAATACGTTCTTTCCATCTTTCCAGGTCGCGAAGCCGACCCCCCGATATGTCTCGAAATCGGGATCGACGAAGTGCACGCGATACATCTCGCGCAGTGTGCGGGGGTCGAGCACGGCGTCGCTCTCCGCATCGCGGATGCGCAGCTGCCACATCGCGAACTTCGCCAGATCGTTTGCGGTCGAGGCGAAGCCGGCCGCGGGTGCGATGCCCCGCGTCTGAAAGAGCGGCAGTGCGGTGCGGGTTCCGTCGCGCCGCTTTGCGCTGTACCCCTGGGCGAGGCGTTTGCCCTTCTCCTCCATTGGAATCTCGGGATAGGTGGAGGTCAGTTGCAGCGGGGACAGAATCTTCTCGCGCACGTAGTCCGCGTACGGCTGTCCCGCACGCGCACTGACGATCTCCCCGGCCAGGGTGAGGCCGAGGTTGGAGCAGTATGAACTTGCGCATGGTTTTTTCTTTCAGCCTCTGGCGTCTCGTTTGCGAGTCTTCGAGTCTTCGAGTCTTCGAGTCTTCGAGGGGAGAGGGTCATAGTCTCATAGTCGCGGAGGGTCATAGGAGAACTGCCGAGCGCCGTATCGCCGTCGCATCCTCGTGAGACTTTGAAACGATGACTGTGCACCGATGAAACTGAACCTATGACACTCTGAACCTATGACACTCTGAACCTGCCCCGGCCCCTTGAAGACTTGAAGACTTGAAGACTCGAAGACTCGAAGACTCGAAGACTCGACGACTCGAAGACGCGAGGACCAGAGAAGAGACAGACCGCAAATGCCCATAGACCAGCCATGGATCGCGTTCGACGCGGACGACACTCTCTGGCACAACGAGCCGATTTTTCAGGCGACCGAGGCGCAGTTCGCGGCTCTCCTCGTCAACTACCACTCCGCGGAGTGGGTCCGCCAGCGGTTGCTGGCGACGGAGATCAAGAACCTCGGCCACTTCGGGTACGGCATCAAAGGCTTCATCCTCTCCATGATCGAGACCGCGGTGGAGTTGACCGAGGCGCGGGTGGGGGGAGAGGAGGTGCGGCAGATCCTGGCCTGGGGGCACGAGATGCTGCAACATCCCGTGCAGCTTCTCGATGGCGTTCGTGAAACCGTCGAGACGCTTTCGTCAACGCATCGGCTGATGCTGCTCACGAAGGGGGATCTCTTCGATCAGGAGTCGAAGCTGGCGCGTTCCGGGATCGGCGAGCTGTTCGCAGCGGTGGAGATCGTCTCCGAGAAGAATGCCGCGACCTATCGCAGGATCATGACCCGTCACGGTACCGCGCCGGAGCAGTTCGTGATGGTCGGCAACTCCCTCCGCTCGGACATCCTTCCCGCCCTGGAAGCGGGGGCCGTGGCCGTGCACATCCCGTACTTCACCACATGGGCGCACGAGCACCTCGACGAGGATGCAGTGGCAGGCGCCGTCTTCACGCGCATGGAGAAGATCAGCGAGCTGCCGGAGTGGCTGGAGCGGCAGCGGTGACGCGGTTGCTGGTTTGGTTGCTGGTTGCCGGGTGCTGGTTTCTGGTTTCTGGCTTCTAGTTTCTGGTTTCTAGTTTCTGGTTGCTG
>JANMSA010001148.1:0-7067 GCA_031388865.1 Acidobacteriota bacterium
CTTCTTTCAGACTGGCCTCACGGCTTCCTCCTTGCGCTTCGCTAACCCTTCACCTCCATCAGGTTGGGTAGAAGACTTTCACTTCCGAGCTGTCGAACATGCTCGGCACACCACCTTCTCCCCCGTGCGCGGGGGAGAAGGCTCTCGAGGGGAGGTGCTGCGCGACTTGCCCGTCGCACGCTCCGTTGGAAGAACAAACATCAAAAGCCTTCTCACCTCCGCAGAGGGGACAAGGTTCACAGTTCCGGAACCTCTTTACCTGCGCCGTCGCGCCTCGCTCAGAACGCCGACCATCGGCACGATCTGCGGCCACTAAGCCTCGCTGATGCGCACCAGCACCTTGAGCGCGCCGGGTTGTTGCGCATCGTCGAAGGCCCTTACAGCGTCTTCGAGTGCGAACGTGCTGCGGATCAGCGGCATCACGTCCACCGCGTGCGATTCGAGGAGCTCCAGCGCGGGCGCGAACGGGCCGCAGCGGGAACCGACGAGCGTGATCTCGTCCACGACCAGCGAGCTCGCGTTCACTGTCAGCGCGCCGGCGTAGGTGCTCTTCATCACCAGCGTTCCTCTCGGCCGCAGAGCCCCGCGTGCAGATGCGAAGCCTTCCGCGTTACCGGTGCTGTCGATCGCCACGTCGAAGCGCCGCGCGGCCGGCACAGACTCCGCGGTCTCGATTCCGCGGCTTGCCAGCAACGCCAGCTTCGCGGGATGGTGACCCACGACGAGGAGTCTGCATCCGCTGAGGGCCACTGTCTGCGCGATGAGCTGTCCAAGCTTGCCGTCGCCAACGACCAGCACGCGATCGCCGCCACCGATGTGCACCTGCTGCTGGACCTGCAGCGCCGCTGCGAGCGGCTCCGCAAACACGGCTTCCTCGTCGGCGAGCGCACCCGGCAGGATGTGCAGGTTCGCAGCGGGCAACCGCAAAAACTCGGCGAACGCCCCGTCCCTGGCGATGATGCCGAGGACGCTGCGGTGGTCGCAATGCGTGCGGCGGGCAGCGAGGCAGGATTCGCACGTGCCGCAGGACGCATTGATCTCGCCAACCACGCGCTGTCCGCGCAGGTTCGCCGGACCTTCCTCGACCACGCCCACGAACTCGTGTCCGGGGATGCCGGTGTAAGGATAGTAGCCGCGGGTCAGCTCCAGATCGGTGTTGCAGATGCCGGCCAGGAGAACGCGCACCAGAGCCTCGTCACCAGCGACGGGCTGCGCCACGTCGCGAACCCGCAGCTGACCGTTCTCGAGCCAGAGCGCGCGCATCTCAGTGGAGAGGGAGCATCACCCGCAGAATAGCAGAGCGCCTGCAGCTACTTTTTCTTCCCTGCCACGATCTTCGGCCAGTTCACGCCGGCTTTTGCAATGTAGCCCCTGCCGGCGGGGCGCCGGCGTCTCAGATCGCGAGCACCGCGAAGGAGAAGGTCGTGGGTGGATGCGTCACCCCACAGGAAGAGCCGACGCGTCATCGTCAGGCTCACCGCAGTGTTCAACCCCATCCCCAGGCTTCCGCAGGGCGCGGCGGCTTTCGAACGCGCGTACGCACACGCTGGTCGAAATCCATCCGCGGGAGTGTGTACCATGAGGTCGCGAGGAGAGAGCGATGATCTTTGGCGCGCCGGAACCGCCGTTGAAACTTCCCGAGGTGGCGCTCACTCCTTTTCTTCTGGAGCGAGCGGACGGGCGGCGCGACAAGGCCGCGTTCATCGACGCGCCCAGCGGCCGCATCCTGACGTACGGGGCATGGGCGGATGCGGTCCGCGGCACCGCGGCGGGACTTGCGCAGCGCGGCTTCGGCAAAGGGGACGTGCTCGCGATCTACAGTCCGAACAATCCCGAGTACGCGATCTGCTTCCACGCGGTCTCTCTCATCGGCGGCATCGTGACCACCATCAATCCTCTCTACACCGTGGGCGAGTCGACCCAACAGCTCCGTGACGCCCGCGCGCAGTACATCGTCACCGTTCCCACGTTCGCCGACAAGGCCGTGCAAGCGGCAAGCGATGCCGGGCTGAAAGAAGTCTTCGTTTTCGGCGAGGCCGAGGGGCTCACTCCGTTTGCATCGCTGCAGATTGCTGGGAAACCGCCGGCGGTGGTCATCAACCCGCGTGAAGACGTGGTGGCGTTGCCGTACTCCAGCGGCACGACCGGGCTGCCGAAGGGCGTGATGCTCACCCACCACAATCTCGTCTCGAACCTCCTCCAGTCGGCCGCATCTCTGGATGTCGGTGAGGACGACGTCATGCTGGGCGTCCTGCCGTTCTTTCACATCTACGGGATGGTCGTGATCATGAACCTCGGCATCTACTACGGCGCGACCGTGATCACGATGCCGCGGTTCGATCTCGAGCAATGTCTCGACGCCATCCAGCGTCATCGCATCTCGTTCGCGAACGTCGTCCCGCCGATCGTGCTCGCTCTCGCGAAACATCCGATGATCGACAACTACGATCTCAGCTCGCTGCGGGTCGTGTTTTCAGGAGCTGCGCCGCTCGGAACCGAGGTCGCTGAGGCGGCGAGCGCTCGGCTCGGATCCGTCGTCAGGCAGGGCTATGGGCTGACCGAAACCTCTCCCGTAACGCACGCGATTCGCGCCGGCAGCGCTCAAGCGGCAGGCATCGGACCGCCGCTTCCGAACACGGAGACGAAGGTCGTGGATCTGGAATCGGGAAACGAGCTCGGACCAGACCAGGAAGGAGAGATCTGCATCCGCGGGCCGCAGGTCATGAAGGGCTATCTGAACCGCCCCGAGGCAACTGCGGCGATGATCGACACAGAAGGGTGGCTGCACACCGGCGATGTTGGGTATGCGGATGGCGACGGCAATTTCTTCATCGTCGATCGCGTGAAGGAGCTGATCAAGTACAAGGGGATGCAGGTCGCGCCCGCGGAGCTCGAGGCGGTGCTCCTCACTCACCCGGCGATCGCGGACGCCGCCGTGATTCCGTCGCCTGATCCTGAAGCGGGAGAGGTGCCGAAGGCGTTCGTGGTCCTCAAAAGCGAACTGTCGGCGGATGACATCCGCAGCTACGTAGCGGACCGCGTTGCGCCCCACAAACGCCTGCGCGGCATCGAGTTCATCGATCAGATCCCGAAGTCGGCTTCAGGGAAAATCCTGCGGAGGGTGCTGGTGGAGCGGGATCGGGCGAAGTGAGGGCACGCTCGAGCTGACGCGCTTTGTCCAGAGCGCCAGCCGCGTGCGCGAGATCGAGAATCTCTTCGAGCCATTCCAATCGCTGTGCTGGCGTAGTGGTCGCCACCACACGCGCCAGATCGTCTCTGGCGTCAGGCCAAGTCACTGCAGTCTCTCCAGCTTTTCGAGTTGAGCGATGTCGTCGAGATCCTGCGGACGTCCCGCCACCTGCTTCATGGCGATGAGGTCACGAATGGAGGCGACCCGGACGACGACATCGTCAATCCTCAGACGAACGGACCGATCCCACATCTCCTCGAAGTCGAGCGGTGCCTCGACGAAGAGGTCCACGTTCCTCCGGGCATCCTTCGGGTCGCACATCTGGAAGACGAGCATGTTCTTCTCTTCAATCCACGAGCGGCGGATCCCGGCGTCCGCGAAATCGAGTGCGTTCACCGGTAGGGTCGGGCGCAGTCCAGCATCCAGCATGACCTGAAGAGCCTTCCGCGCCTGTGCGGGTGCGAGGTCGATCACCAGATCGAGATCTTTTGTGGCGCGCAGATGCCCGTGCAGAACGACTGCCACCCCGCCGACGATGATGAATCGAACATCGGAGAGCACCAGATTGCGGAGCAGCTCGCGCAGAACGCTCACCCCGCGAGCACCTCGTCAATGCGGATCTCGTTCTGCAGGATCTTCGCGACCGGGCAGCGCCCCGCCACGCTCAGCAGCTTCTGCCGCTGCTCCTCGGACAGCGGACCGTGCAGGGTGATCTCCACGCGGAAACGATGGATGTATCCCTGTTGCGTCATGCAGTCGGCGCAATCTTTCCCGTGCTCGCGGTCGTGAGTGACCGAGACGTCCACGCCTTCGAGCGGAAGCTTTTCGCGCTTTGCGTAGAACTGGAGAGTCATGGCTGTGCAGCCACCGAGCGCCGCAGCCAGTGAATCGTAGGGCGTGGGACCTTCGTCCCCGCCGCCGGCGGACTGCGGCTCATCGAGCACGAAGTGATGCTTCCCGGCCTCGACCTCGCTCCGAAACGAACCGCGCAGACGAACGACGACCGGTTGTGTGGGCATCCTTCAAGGATAGACGAGAGCCGTGCTTCAGCGCAGCCCGAGCTGCAGGGCGGGCGCAATGATCGTCGGGTCGACAACGGCAAGGCCTCGTTGTGACGAACCTCCTGACGGGTCCCGCGCCCCTGCCGGGCGCACTTCGAGAACGTGGCGCGTTCCGGTGGTATCGCGCTTTGCGCGCAACCACCGGCTATTCGCCGTCACGCCTCCAGCGTATCAAACCTCATTCGACTCGTCGCGACCACGACGCTGGCGGTTCGTACGGTAAGCCGTGGCGGCCTAGGCCACGCTTTCCAGCTTTACGGCGCCACGCGCGAGGTACTCCGCCTGCGAGAAGTCGTCGACCTGGATCGCCGCGGTTCGCAGCTCATCGGCACGCGCGAGCAGCAGGTGCTCCTCAGCCGTGATGACGCTTTTTGCGAGCGCGTCTGCGTACAAGGCGGCGCCTTTGGCTTTTGCCAGCACCTTCGTCTTGACCGCCTCCCGCACCTTCTTATCCACGACCTCCGCGCGCTTCACGACGCGGAACGCCTCCTCGAGCAGACCGAGTTGTTCGGTCGTGTTGTTCGGGACGTAGATGCCGTCGGTGTGGCGAAGCCGCTGAGGGCTGTCCGTGAGGATCAGCGTCGCGATCTTGTGGGTGTGCTTGTCGTTCGCCTCGCCAGCGAGCGCGTTGAGATTCGACCAGATTCGCAGTGGTCCGGCGAACAGCCACGTCAAGCCCGGCACGGGCAGGTTGCCAAAGATTCCGTCGAACGCTTTCTGGATCTCGTACAGCGCGTGCGTCATCGTGAAGTGCACGAACGGCAGGTCTTCCTTCAGTCGCCCCTCAGCCTCGTAACGTCGCAGGACCGCGGTGCCGATGTACATCCACGACAGCACGTCTGCGAAACGGCCGGTGAGCTTCTCCTTCAGCTTGAGCGAGCCGCCGAGCGCGCCCATGGCGATGTCTGCCAGGATCGCGAACGTAGCCGAGGCCCAGGAGAGCTTGCGGTAGTAGCGCGCCGTGGGACCGCTGACAGGACTCGGAGCGAACGCCCCGCGCGTCAGAGAGAGCACGATCGAGCGCGACAGGTTCCGAACGACGTGGCCGATGTGGCCCCAAAACGCCATGTCAAACGCTCGCAGGTCGCGGGCGGCAATGGCGTTCACCTCCGCAAGTGCGTAAGGATGCGCGCGCAGTGCGCCCTGCCCGAAGATGATCAGCGTGCGTGTGAGGATGTTCGCGCCTTCCACAGTGATGCCGATGGGCGCTGCGATGTAGAGATGCGCGAGAAGATTGCGAGGGCCGCGCGAGATGCCGGCGCCTCCGGCGACGTCCATCGCGTCGTTGATCATCTTCCGCCCGATCTCGGTCGAGTTGTACTTCGCAATCGCAGTGACGACGGCGGGCTTCATGCCCTGGTCGATCGCGCCGAGCGTGTAGCGGCGCATCGCCTCCAGCAGATAGTTGAATCCGGCGATGCGCGCGATCGGCTCCTCGATCCCCTCGAACTTGCCGATGGGCAGGCCGAACTGCTTACGGATCGAAGCGTACGCGCTGATCACGCGCAGGCCCAGCTTGGAGCCTCCGGTGCTCTGCGCGGGCAGAGAGATCCCGCGGCCGGCGGCGAGCGACTCGGTCAGCATCCGCCACCCCTTGCCGCAGCCTTCGGCACCGCCAACGACTGCATCGATCGGGACGATGACGTTGATCCCCTGCGTCGGGCAGTTGTAAAACGGCGTTCCGAGCGGATCGTGACGGCGGCCGATGACGACGCCCTGCACATTCGTCGGGACGAGAGCGCAGGTGATCCCCAGCTCGGTACCCTTCCCCAGGAGGTTTTCCGGATCGCGGAGCTTGAAGGCGACGCCAAGGAGCGTCGCGATTGCGGCCAGGGTGATGTAGCGCTTGTCCCAGTTCAGGCCGATGTACAGCTTTCCGTCGTCGCCCTTGAAGAGCGTCCCGCGAGAAGTCATGGAACCTGCGTCCGAACCTGCGCTGGGCTCCGTCAAGGCGAACGCGGGGATCTCATCCCCGGACGCGAGTCGCGGCAGCAGGCGCCTCTTCTGCTCGTCCGTTCCATAGTGCATGAGCAGTTCAGCGGGGCCGAGCGAGTTGGGCACCATCACCGTGATGCACGCCGGGATGGAACGCGTCGACAGCTTCATGATCACTTCGCTGTGCGCCATCGCCGAGAACCCGAGACCGCCGAACTCCTTCGGGATGATCATTCCCAGAAAGCGCTCGCGCTTGATCACATCCCAGGCTGCCTGAGGAAGATCGCGCGTCTCCCACACTTCCCAATCGTCGATGACCGAGCAGAGCTCGTCGACCGGCCCGTCCAGGAATGCCTGCTCTTCTGCGGTGAGCGTCGGATACGGCTCACTCATCAGCTTCCTGAAGTCCGGCTTGCCCGAGAAGAGCTCCGCTTCCGCCCACACCGACCCGGATTCGATGGCCGTGCGCTCCGTCTCGGAGATTGCAGGCATGATCGGACCGAGGATCTTCATCACCGTGCCCGAGACGAGAGCGCGGCGGATGGGTCTGATGACGAAGATCGCCATCACCGCCGCGTACACGCCGAGAACCCACAGCGGCGCGCCGAAGCCGAACAGAATCGCGGCGCCGGCCAGCGTCCAGGCCAGAAGCGGAGCGCCGACGAAGCCGAGAATCAGGAGCGCCAGCAGGGAGAGCGCAATCCAGAACGGAGTGGAGGCAAGAACATCATTCATACGTCACTCAGGAACAGAAGACGCAGAGCCGGATATTCGACGGAGCGACAACAAATGTGGTCGAAGTGCTTCTACCAGACAGATCGCCTCATCCTCACCGCGGACGACCGCTTTGAAGCCAGGGCGCGAGTTGATCAGGGCTTGAC
>JANMSA010000017.1:0-1752 GCA_031388865.1 Acidobacteriota bacterium
CGAGGCCCTGGTCCAGAAGCGCCAGCATCTCGTTGCGTCTCGACTTCGGACCGAGAAAGCCTGGTCCGCCAATAAGCTTCCGTAGCCTGTCGCCATAAGCAGACAGACGAAAGAACCAGTTCTTTTCCGCGACCCACTGCAGCGTTCGCGTCGGGTGCAGGACACATTTGCCCTGGATGATCTCATTGTCCTGCTTGAACGACTCGCAGCCGACGCAGTACCAGCCCTCGTACGCTTTCTCGTAGAAGTCGCCAGGCGAGTGCTCGAAGATCTGCTCGATCAGCGCCTGCACTCCGACTCGGTGAGTCTCCCCTGTGGTGCGCATGAACTGATCGTTGGAGATCGCGAGCCTGCGCCATGTCGCCTGAAACCGCGACGCTATCTCGTCGACGAGCTCGTGCGGAGTTACACCTCTTTCGGCCGCCTCGGAAGCGACTTTCTGCCCGTGCTCGTCCATGCCAGTCAGGAAGTGAACGTCATCGCCGGCCAGCCGCCGATATCGCGCGATCACATCGGCCCCGATCTTCTCGTACGCATGGCCGATGTGCGGCTCACCGTTCGCGTAGTCGATGGCCGTCGTCAGGTAGAAACGCGCCATCAGGAGGGTCCTCCCTCCGGGGCACCGCCGGTTCCGCCGTCGCTTCCGCGATCCGGTCCGCGATTCCTCCTCCCGCCGCGGCGTCCGCGACGACGACGTCGCCGTTCCGGGCGCGCGTCGGCTTCCGCGTCAGGCGGCGCCGCTGCATCCTCGTCCTCGGCCACATCGTCGTCAGGTTCGGGATCCGCCGAAACGATGATTCGCTCGCTACGTGGCGGCTGAACCGGAGGAGTCAGGGCGACGGGAAGTTGCCGCGAGCTCGACGTCGCGTGTGGCGCATCAGGCGACCGTGGCACCCACGCCGGCAACTCCACCGTGTCCTGCAGCAGAATGACCTCTTCGGGTACGCCCTCCACCGGCGAGACAAACGCCTCGTCTTCGCCAGTCGGTTCGTGAACCCGTTCGCCCCCCATCTCGGCGCGCAATTCGGCGAGAGTCAGCAGCCGCGTCTCACCTTCCTCCGAGCGCAACGTCACTCGTTCCCGGAAGATGTCGTTGACGATGATTTTCTCCTGGCCTTTCGTCGTCGTGACGACCTTTCCCTCCTTCGGGAATCGCTTCCTCTGCGCGACGTAGAACTCATGCTCGTATCGCAGGCAGCACATCAGCCGGCCGCATGCGCCGGAGATCTGGCTGGGATTGAGCGACAGGTGCTGTTCCTTGGCGACGCCAAGGTTCACGGGGCGCAGCTCGGGGAGCCAGGACGCCGAGCAGTATTCGCGTCCGCACCGACCGATGCCGGACAGGCGCTTGGCTTCATCGCGGACACCGATCTGCTTCAACTCGATGCGCGTGCGGAACGTTGATGCCAGCTCACGCACGAGATTGCGGAAGTCGACGCGTTTGTCGGCCGTGAAGAAGATCGTCAGCTTTCGCCGATCCCAGCGCCACTCGGCGTCCGAGAGCTTCATTGCCAGCCCGTTCGCTTTCACCCGTTCGGTCGCTTTGCGGCGTGCCGATTCGTCCTGCTCGCGAAGCTCTTTCAGTCGCTTCAGTTCCTCGCCACTCGCAACCCGACGTGCGACCTGCGAGACCGGCGTCTCTCCCGGTCCGTGAGCGCATCCCTTCGCGCGTGATTGTGCGGCATCGCCGACGGCGTGCACGTGCCCGAGATCCTCGCCGCGGTCAGCATCAACAATCACCCCTGACTTGAG
>JANMSA010000052.1:0-4265 GCA_031388865.1 Acidobacteriota bacterium
TACCTGATCGTGCGCAAGTACTTCCTGCGCCCGATCAACGAGGTGCTGGAGTCGCGCGAGACGGAAACGCGGTCAGCGGAGAAGCTCTACGAGGACGCTCTGGCGCGTTTCAACGAGGCGACCGCGCAGACCGAGGCGCAGCTGCAGATGGCCAAACGCGATGCGGCGCAGGTGCGCGAGCGCTTCCGCGGAGAAGCGGCGTCGTACCGCCAGCAGGTGGTCGAACAGAACGGCGCAAAAGCGCGGGGCATCGTCGCGGACGCTGAAAAGAAGCTCGATTCCGATGTCGCGGCGGCCCGTACCAAGATCGTCACCGAGTCCGAAGGCCTGGCGCGGCTTGCCGCGGAGCGGATCCTGGGGAGGGCCGTCTGATGCGCCGTCTCCTGCTCCTTCTCCTCCGCGCCCTCGCGCCGGCGCTCCTCGCTCAGGTCGACCAGAGCGGCGCCACCGCCGCACACGGAGCCGAGAAGGAAGCGCACGGCGCAGCGCACCCGGAGACCGCAACGACCGAGCATCACGAGAAGACGTACTTCGGCATCCCCGGCTGGATCCTCAAGATCGCCAATATGGTGCTTTTCATCGGTGTGCTGGCGTATCTGGTCCGCGGTCCGGTGAAGAATGCGTTTGCAGAGCGCAGCTCGACCATCCGCCGCGCCGCCGACGAGGCGCGCGACCGGCGCGAGAAAGCGGACCGCATGGCCGGCGACATCCAGGCGCGCCTCTCCGCGATCGAAGAAGAAGTGCGCGCGATTCACGAGCGGGCTGTGGCGGAGGGTGAACGCCAGAAGCGCGAGCTCGTCGCCGCGGCGGAAGCGGAGTCCGAGAAAATTCTGAACAACGCCCGCACCGAAGTCGACAACCGCCTGAAGTTCGCCCGGAAGGAACTGACTGAATACGCTGGCGAGCTCGCCGCTCAGCGCGCCGAACAGATCCTGCGTGAGAAGATCACCGAGCAGGACCAGAAGAACCTCTTCCAGGAGAGTCTCCGGGAAGTGAGCGAGGTGGCGCGATGAGCAGTAGGCAGCTGGCAGTAGGCAGTAGGCAGGAGATACGGCGGTCGCTGCCCGTAGCCCGGAAGGGTGGTGGCCTCCTGCATACCGCCTACAGCGCACTGCCTACTGGCGAGGTGGAGGCATGATCCGTCGATTCGCCCGTCCGTACGCCCGGGCGATCGTGGACGTGGCCGGATCTCCGGCCAAAGCCAACGAAGTGCGGGGAGAGCTGATGCGCTTCGCGGTTGCCCTGCGGGGCTCGAAAGAGCTGCAGGATCTGTACGCGAGCCCGGCCATCCACATGGACACCAAGGTCGCCATCACCGGGAAACTCGCGAAGAAGATGCAGGCCTCGGACCTCGCGGCGAAGACACTCGACGTGCTGGTGCGCAATCACCGGGTCAACGACCTGGACGCGATCCTGGAAGCGCTTGCGGAGCTCGTGAACTCGGCCCTCGGCGTCGCCGTCGCGCACGTGCGAAGCGCGAAGCACCTCAGCCCCGAGGAGATTGGCGAGCTCGCCACCACCCTCTCGAAACGCACGGGGAAGAAGGTAGAGCTCGACATCAGAACGGACGCGAAGTTGCTGGGCGGCTTCATCGTGAAGATCGGGAGCGTGGTCTGGGACGCCTCGGTCGCCGGCAAGATCAATAAATTTCGTGAGTCGTTGACGTAGTTCATTCACGTAGCGATTTGTTGCACCGATTTCGGAGAACATAATGGCTGTTGACTTGAGAGCAGAAGAAATCACAGAGATTATTCGCCAGCAATTATCAGGAATCGGGCGCGGCATCGATGTGACCGAAGTCGGCAGCATCACTTCCATTGGCGACGGGATTGCGCGCGTGTACGGCCTGGAGCACGTCATGGCCGGCGAGCTCGTGCAGTTCGGACATGACGTGACCGGCCTGGCCCTCAACCTCGAGGAAGACAGCGTTGGCTGTGTGCTCCTTGGCGACTATCACGAGCTCAAGGAAGGGGACCAGTGCAAGCGCACCGGACGCATCATGTCGGTGCCCGTCGGGCCTGCCATGCTCGGCCGGGTCGTGAACGCGCTGGGAATCCCCATCGACGGGAAGGGGCCGGTCGCCACGACCGAGTTCTATCCGATTGAGCGCCTTGCGCCCGGCGTCGTCGACCGCAAGCCCGTCAAGGAACCGCTGCAGACCGGCCTCAAGGCGATCGATGCGATGATCCCCATCGGCCGAGGCCAGCGCGAGCTGATCATTGGCGACCGCCAGACTGGCAAGACTGCAGTCGCCGTCGACACGATCATCAATCAGAAGGGCAAGGATGTGAAGTGCATCTATGTCGCGATCGGTCAGAAGAAGTCGACGGTCGCGCAGGTCGTGAAGACGCTCGAGGAGTACGGTGCGATGGACTACACCGTCATCGTCAATGCGTCCGCATCGGAGGCCGCGCCTCTGCAGTACCTGGCGCCGTACGCCGGCTGTGCGATCGGCGAATACTTCCTCTACAACGGGCAGCATGCGCTGATCATCTATGACGATCTGTCCAAGCACGCGCAGTCCTACCGCGAGATCTCGCTGCTGCTCCGCCGCCCGCCGGGCCGCGAGGCGTATCCGGGAGACGTCTTCTATCTCCACTCGCGCCTCCTGGAACGCGCGTCCAAGCTATCCGATGCGAAGGGTGGCGGTTCGATGACGGCGTTGCCGATCATCGAGACGCAGGCCGGCGACGTTTCCGCATACATTCCGACGAACGTCATCTCCATCACCGACGGCCAGATCTTCCTGGAGACGGACCTGTTCCACTCCGGCGTCCGTCCCGCGATCAACGTTGGCATCTCGGTGTCGCGCGTGGGAGGTTCAGCTCAGGTGCGCTCGATGCGCTCCGTGTCGGGGACGCTGCGCCTCGATCTCGCGCAGTACCGGGAGCTCGCGGCCTTCGCACAGTTCGGGTCCGACCTCGACAAGACCACACAGGCACAGCTCAATCGCGGCAAGCGCCTGGTGGAGATCCTCAAGCAGGGGCAGTATCAGCCGATGCGCGTCGGTCTTCAGACCGCGTCGATCTTTGCCGGAACGAAAGGATTGCTGGACAGCCTCGCTGTCGAAGCGGTTCGTCCGTTCGAAGCCGCGCTGCACCAGCATCTCTCCGACGTGCACGCAGAGCTCGTAGAGAAGCTCGAGACGGCGCAGAAATTCGACGCCGAGCTCGACGCCGCAATCCGCAAAGCCATCGTCGACTTCAAAGAGCAGTTCGTGAAAGACAACGCCAATGTTGCAGCTGCCTAGCTCGCAGCTCGCAGCTCGCAGCTCTCAGGAGCTTCGGACTGCCTTCCTGCGAGCTGCGAGCTGAGAGCTGCGAGCTAAAGAAAATGCCGAGCACCATCGATCTCCGACGACGGATCCGCAGCGTCAAGAACACGCAGCAGATCACCAAGGCCATGAAGATGGTGGCCGCGGCGAAGCTGCGCCGCGCGCAGGAGCGAATGATGGCCGCGCGCCCGTATGCCGCCGCTCTACGCCAGGTGCTGGCCTCGGTATCGACGCGTGTCGATATCGGAACCCATCCCCTCCTGGCGGAACGCGAGCAGGAGAGCAAGGTTCTCCTGCTCATTGTCACCGCAGATCGCGGCCTGGCTGGAGCGTTCAACACGAACGTGATCCGTGCCGCGCAGAACGCGATGGTCGAAAAGGGCTGGCAGGATGTCGAGCTGCTGCCGATCGGCCGCAAGGCCCTGGATTTCTTCAAGCGCCGCCCGACGCCCATCCGCCGCCAGGCCACGCAGATCTATCAGGCCCTCTCCCTCGATACCGCGCGCGAGATCGCGACCGCCCTGATCGAGGATTTCGTGAGTGGCGAGTTCGATGCTGTGTATGCGGTCTACAACGAGTTCAAGTCGGTCATCGCGCAGAAGGTGACGCTGGAGCGACTGTTGCCGCTCACGAGGGAGTCGACAGGCGCCTCCGCAACGCAGCCGGCAGAACCGGCGATCGAGTACCTCTATCATCCCAGCGCCGAGCAAATCCTCAGCGACCTGCTCCCGAAGCACATCGAGTTTCAGCTTTACCGCATTCTTCTCGAGTCCGCTGCGTCCGAGCAGGGCGCGCGCATGACGGCAATGGAGTCGGCGACGAAGAATGCTTCCGACATGATCAGCCACCTCACTTTGACGTACAACCGCATCCGCCAGGCGTCGATCACGAAAGAGATCATCGAGATCGTGAGCGGTGCGGCCGCAGCAGGACACTAGTTTGGAACGATGAACGGTGAACGATGAACGATGAACGAAGGCTCCGCGGGTGG
>JANMSA010000057.1:0-2041 GCA_031388865.1 Acidobacteriota bacterium
GTTCTTGCCGTCGCGCGTCCAGACCGCGTCCTGTATGTCCTGACAGACCCGACGCGGGGCGCCGCCGGCGAGAGGGACGCGGGCCAGGGTGCCGGTGGTCGCATAGCCGACCCCGATGAATCGGCGCCCGAGAGAGATGGCCAGCTCGCCGGTGGAAGAGACCGACAGGACATCGGCGTCGCGGAGGCCAAGCGGCCGGGCCTCCGGTCCGGTCTGATAGGACGAGAGAATCTCGAGGGGGTTGTCTTCCCAGGCCGCGCCGTAGACGACCGATCCGTCGGGGGCGAAGCGCGCGCTCATAATGAAGCCGCGCCGGAACGTCATCCGGCGGTACATCGGCATCTGCGCGGCGGCTGCTTCGGGCTTCTTCACCGCTCTCTTCTTTGACGTGACCGGCGCGTGCGATCCGCTGCTGCTCAACCCATCCAGCGCGAACGCGAAGTCCTTGGCCGTTTGAAACCGGTTGGCAGGGTTCCTCTCCAGAGCGTGCTGAAGGATACGGGCCAGCCCGGGGGAAATGTCGGCCGGTACGGCGGGCGGGTCGTCGTGCAGGATGGCGTTCATCGTCTCCACGGACGAGTCGCGGCGGAACGGGTGCAGGCCGGTGACCATTTCCTGCAGGATGACGCCGAGGGAGAAGATGTCGGAGCGGTGATCAACGCTCTCGCCGCGGACCTGTTCGGGCGACATGTAGCCGGCCGTGCCCAGGATCAATCCGGGACTGGTGCCGTGCTGCCTGGTCACCTCGTCGTGTTGCACCTCGGGCTGCATGAGCTTGACCAGTCCGAAGTCGAGAATCTTGACCCGCCCATCGTGCAGGACGAAGACATTCTCGGGTTTGAGATCGCGATGGACGATTCCCTTGTCGTGGGCGGCGCTCAAACCGTTGGCCATCTGAAGAGCGTACTCGGCCGCCTTTCTCGGGGCGATGTGCCGTTCCATGTGATCGCGCAGGGTGAGCCCTTCGAGCAACTCGGAAACGATGTAGGGTGTTCCGTCGTGCAAACCGACGTCGAATACGGTGAGTAAGTTGGGATGGTTCAGCATCCCCGCGGCGAGCGCTTCCTGCTCGAAGCGGCGGGCGCGATCGGGATCGGCGAACAGCCCGCCCGGAAGGATCTTCAGGGCCGCGTCGCGTTTGATGCGCGTGTCATGGACGCGATAAACCTCGCCCATTCCACCCGCACCGATGGCGGCGATCACCTCGTAGTGTGCGATGCGTGAACCGGCAGCAAGCATGTCGAGAGGGCCAGAGTATGGCACAGCGGGTGGGGTAGGGTTCAGGCGACGTGGGGGATCAGGCCTGCGGTGATCGGGTCGACCCCGTTGCGAGTTTCTCGTTCGTTCCTCGAGCGGTTCAAGAGCCGTTTGTCCCACTATTGAACGATCCCGCAAGCCGAGGGGAGCGTATGCTTCAGGACACAGTCAACGGCAGCGTCGAGGTTCATAGAGGAAACGACACTGTCCGGGACGTGATTCCAATGAAAAGAGCGTACTTGTCGCCCGAAGTCTGGCCGAGCCTGGGGGCGTTCCGCGAGATCGATCGGTGACGATACCTCCCTTCGAACAGCAGCACTCTTCTCTATTTCCCGCCGACAGTGATCTCGATACAGTTTTCGTCCAGATCGCACCGGGACGACTCCTGGTCGGCTCCGGGCCGTTCGAGAGCAGTGAAGTCAGGGATCCCGAACAGCCGGCGTTCTACATCAACGATTTTTTTCTCACCAGCGCGGCTCCATGGAAACGCCCGCATCGATGGGTCGAAGTGAACGCAGCCTCGTATGCGCCTGTAGGAGAAAAAAACTCGCCCCGCATCTTATGGGATGAGCTGCCCGAGGAGGAATTCCGTTTACTCTTCGAATCGGCCAGGAACGCAATTGAAGAAGGGCTTTTCAGCAAGATCGTTCCGATCATCTTTCAGAGCGGCGTTGCGGATACATCCCCGGACTCGCTCGCGGCGCATCTTCTCACCCGGGTCGCTGGCCTCCCCGCTTCGCTCCACGCCTATGGAGCATTCGCCGGCAGGCGCGGGCTCATAGGA
>JANMSA010000078.1:0-1630 GCA_031388865.1 Acidobacteriota bacterium
ACGATCTGATAGGGATCGCTACCCGCGGCCCGCAACATCGCCAGCGCGTCAGCGCCTTCGGCGGCGACATCCGCGCGCATTTCCCATGTGCCGGTGAGATAGTGCTGCACGAGCTTCCGGCTCGAGGCCTGATGATCGACGATCAGCACACGGCGGCCTTTGAGGTCGAGATCGGAGGATGCGATCGGTCGCCGCTCGCGCGCTACCTTGGGAAACGGCACCGTAAACCAGAACGTGGCCCCGTGGCCGGGCTGGCTGTCGACGTCGATGAGGCCACCCATCGTCTCCACGAGATGCCGCGCGGCGGCCAGTCCGAGACCGACGCCGGAGAAGCGGCGCGTCGAGGCGCCGTCCAGCTGCAGAAAGCGCTCGAAGAGCAGCAGGCGGTCCTCCTCCGCGATGCCGACTCCGGTGTCTCTCACCTCGAAGCGGACCACGCGATGAGTCTCGGTCTCTGTCTGCATGGCCACGCTCAGCACCACCGAGCCCTCTTCGGTGAACCTGACCGCGTTTTCCATCAGGTTGGTGACGACCTGCCGGATCTTCGAAAGGTTTCCTCGGAACACCGGCGGCAGTGAGGGATCGAATTCGAGCGTCACGTCGACATCCCTGCCAAGCGCGGCCACTTTCATCACCTCGGCAATCCGCTGCAGCACCCTATAGAGGTCGAAGTCGACCAGCGAGGCCGACAATGCGCCAGCCTCCAGGTTCGAGACGAACAGGATGTTGTGGACAATCGACAGGAGCTGATCTGCGCTGGTCCGGGCCTGATGGGCAAAGTCCTGCTGCTCCTGGTTCAGGGGAGTGGCCATGAGCAGATCGATCATTCCGACGATTCCGTTCATGGGCGTGCGGATCTCATGGCTGACGTTCGCCAGGAACTGCGTCTTGACACGTGATGCCTCGAGCGCGGCGTCGCGCGCGTTTCCCAGCTCGGCCTCGAACTGCTTGCGATCGGTGACGTCGCGGAAAACCACACGCACCAGCGCCCCGCGGCCTTCCACGACCTTCGGACGGAGCCAGCCTTCGAGCGTGATCCGGCTCCCGCCCGAGGTGACGAACACAGTTTCGATGCGCTCGGCGTGCCCGGTTTCGAATACGCGTGAGAAGGCCCTCCGCAGTTCTTCACGGCGCTCGGGATCCGCCGAGTGCAGGAGCGATCCCCCGGGCGGGATTCCCAGCGCGGCATGCGCCGTCGCGTTTGCGTGCAGCACGGTCCCGTCGGTCGCAAGGCTCAGTACGAGATCGCTCGTCTGTTCGAAGAAGTCGCGGAAACGGTCTCCTGCTTCGCGGAGCTCCTCTTCGATCTGCAGCTCGCGTTCGGCGTGTCGCGCGAACGCTGCCAGAAGCGCCACCTGCTCCTCCGAGACCGACTTCGGCTCGCGACCGAGCACTGAGAGCGCGCCTGCGTACCGGCCTGCCGCGTCGAAGAGAGGCGCGCCGGCATAGAAGCGCACCTGCGGTGGCTGGAGGACCATCGGATGTGACGAGAACCGTGAGTCGGCCTTCGTGTCTGAGACGACCACGACGTCGCGAGCGTCTGTGATGCGTGCAGCGAACGATGATTCCGTCCCAAACTGCGTGGACCGCGATCCACTGACGGCGACGATCCGTTCGCCACCCTCTTCAA
>JANMSA010000111.1:0-2422 GCA_031388865.1 Acidobacteriota bacterium
GGCAGCCGCGGGACCGGAGCCAGCAGATGGTCTGGCGTCCGTTCTACTTCGCGAATCTCATCGTGGATCCGAAAGACGAGAACAAACTCTATAAACCCGATCTGGGATTGATTTTCTCCAGCGATGGCGGGAAGACCTTCAGCAACATCACTGGTGGCACGCACGGTGATCATCACGACCTCTGGATCAATCCGGAGAACACCGATCACCTCATCGCCGGCGACGACGGCGGGATCTGGTACTCGTACGACGGCGGCTATCGCTGGTGGAAGGGAGAGAACCTCCCCGTGTCTCAGTTCTACCACGTCAGCGTGGACAACGATCAGCCGTACCACGTGTACGGCGGTCTGCAGGACAACAGCTCCTGGATGGGCGATTCCGAGTACCCGGGCGGCATCACCAACAGCCGCTGGGAGAACATGTTTGGCGGAGACGGCTTCTGGGTGTTCGTCGACCCGACCGATCCGGACTACATCTATGCGGAGTCTCAGGGCGGTTACCTCGGTCGCGTGAACCGGAAAACGCACGAGATCCGCGACATCAAGCCGCTCCCCGCCTACAAGGAAGGAAGGCTGCGTTTCAACTGGAACACGCCCATTCACATCAGCAGGACGGGCGCGGTCTATCTCGGCGCGCAGGTGCTGTTCCGGACCAGGGATCAAGGACAGACGTGGGAGCGCATCTCTCCCGACCTGACCACCAACGATCCGTTGAAGCAGAAGCAGGAGCTCTCGGGCGGCGTGACCGTCGACAACTCGGCGGCCGAGATGCACACGACCATCTACGCCATTGCCGAGTCGCCGAAGAACGTGGATGTGATCTGGGCAGGCACGGATGATGGCAATCTCCAGCTCACCCGTAACGGAGGCAAGAGCTGGACGAACGTCGTCGCCAACATTGCCGGGCTCCCGAAGAACGCGTGGGTCTCCTACATCGACGCCGGCCATTTCGATGAAGGCACGGCGTATGTGACCTTCGACATGCACACGTCCGGCGACATGCGTCCGTACGCCTATCGCACTGCGGACTACGGCAGGACGTGGACCTCCGTCATCGCCAGCGACGCCCCGGTGCGCGGCTACGCGCACGTTCTCAAGGAGGATCTCGTCAACCGCGACCTGCTCTTCCTCGGCACCGAGCTCGGTCTCTGGATCTCGCTCGACGGAGGAAAGCAGTGGGCGCAGTACAAGGGTGGAGATCTCCCCAATGTGGCCGTCCGCGACCTGGTCGTTCATCCGCGCGATCACGACATGGTGATCGCCACGCACGGACGCGGGATCTGGATCATCGATGACATCACGCCGCTGCGAGCGTTGACGCCGGAGGTGCTGGCGAAGGACATCGCCTTCGTCGGCTCGACGCGAGTGGTGCAGCCGATGGGGGGGTACGGCGGCTGGGTGAACGGCGACGCGACCTTCGTCGGCGAGAATCCGCCCAATGGGGCGGTCATCACGTACTACCAGAAGCGCCGGCACATCTTCGGCGACCTGAAAATGGACATCGCCGGTGCGGATGGCAAGACCGTCGGGACGATCCCCAGCAGCAAGCGCAGGGGCCTGAACCGCGTGACCTGGCCGATGCGACTCCCGCCGCCGCAGGTGCCCGCCGCCGCAACCGCTGCGTACGGGGCGAACGTCGGTCCGCGTGTCCTGCCAGGGACCTACGCCGTGAACGTCACCAAAGATCAGAGTGTGTATTCGACAAAGCTCGACCTGGTGCAGGACCCGCGCTCGAAGCACACAGCGGAGGATCGTCAAGCGCAGTTCGGCTTGCATTCAAAGCTGCATAAGCAGCTCGGAGAGATGACCCGCGCGGTGGAACGGATCAACACCACGCGTCTGGCACTCGAAGACCGCGCCACGAAGCTCGGCGCCGCGGATCCGCTGGCCAAGCGCCTGCGCGCAGCGTCCTCGAGCGTCGACGACATCCGCCGCCGCATCGTTGCCACGAAAGAAGGGGGCATGATCACCGGCGAAGAGCGCCTGCGCGAGTTCCTGGCCGAGCTCTATGGCAACGTCGACTTTTACGAAGGCCGCCCGTCTGCCGCGCACATGGAGCGCGCAGACGTCCTCGCTCGCGAGCTCGCCGACGTGGTCAGGGACTTCGACGCCTGGGTGGCGAAGGACCTGCCCGCGATCAACAAGGAACTGGTGAAGAGGAAGCTGGATCCGGTCGGGTAGGCCTGGCGTGAGGGACGGCAAAGGCTGCCGCGGAAGTGGCGATGAACCGCTCCACTGTTCCTGGGCGCCCCCTCATCCGCCTTCGGCACCTTCTCCCCCGTGCGCGGTGGAGAAGGCTCTCGAGGGGAGGTGCTGCGCGACTTCCCGATCCGAAGGCGGATGAGGGGTCACTCCCGTGCCATTGACCAGACTCGTCTCGGCTGCGACGCGTGTCATCACCACTTCCACGGCGGTCGCCTGCC
>JANMSA010000856.1:0-2694 GCA_031388865.1 Acidobacteriota bacterium
TCTTCCGCCGCTGCACCAGCGTCGTAAGCGCGGCCCGGTCCAGCGTGCTCGCCGGCCTCGTGGTGCGCATAACCGTGGGCAACGCCCAGGCTGGAGCCGGAACTCGCAACCAGCGTGGCGATCGCCAGAGCGGCAATACGCGAAACGAGAGAGCGGGCCATGGATTGAATGTATGTAAGCACAGGCACCGTGGGAATGCCGCCCTCTAATATTCTGGCAATGGCGCGGCGACACGCGGCCATCGCGCGACAGTGACGTCGTTACGTCGTTATAGTTATCCAAACTCAGTCGCTTTCGGCGCGGCGGTCAGTTTCCTTAAATGGGGGTGCCCGATGGCGACGGCTCTGGCAACGCGTGATACGCAAACAGGCCCGAAACCGACGCCTGCATCGTTTCGCGCTCTGCTCACATCAGAGCGCTGGCTGGAAATCGCGCGGATCATCGGCGTCGGCGTTGTCATCCTGTTGTATCAGCAGGAGATCGTTCCCCTTCCTGTCCTGTTCGGCGCCGTCGCCGTCGGACTCCATCCGCTGGCCAGAACGGGTCTACTCGAGCTAGTGCGCGAGCGTAAGATCGGCACCGAGATCTTCGTGACGATCGCCACGACGATCGCGATGCTCGGCCGGGAGTACGTTGCAGGCGCGGTCCTCATGGTGATCATTCTGATCGCCGAGCTGATTGCCGAGCTGAACACCGAGCGCGCGCGGGCGTCGATCAAGGCGCTCATCGGCTCCGTCCCAGAGATGGCAATCGTCCGCCGGCCGGGCGGCGATGTCACCGTGCCCATCGCCGAGGTGAGACGAGGCGATGTCGTGATCGTTCGGGCGGGCGAGAAGATCCCGGTCGACGGCGTCGTGCGAGCGGGCGACGCGTCGGTGAATCAGGCGCCGATCACGGGAGAGAGCATTCCCCAGGAAAAGACGCCCGGTGCCGTCGTGTTCGCCGGCACGGTGGTCGAGCTGGGCGCCCTCGACATCGAAACCCAGAAGGTCGGGCGCGATACAATGTTTTCCCGCATCATCGCGCTCGTCGAGACGGCGGAGGAGCAACAGGCACCCGTGCAGAAGCTTGCCGACCGCGTCGCCACGTGGCTCATTCCAGTCGTCCTCCTCTTTCTCGTCGGCGTCTGGCTCGTGACGCGAGACCTGCGCATGATCATTACGCTCCTCATCTTCACTTCGCCCGCCGAGCTGGGGCTCGCGACACCTCTTGTCGTGATCGCGGCCATCGCCCGGTCAGCGCGCGAGGGCATCCTGCTCAAGGGGGGCATCTTCCTGGAGGAGTTGGCGAAGGTGGACATCGTGGCGTTCGACAAGACGGGCACGCTCACAATCGGGCGCCCGGAGGTAGTCGGAATCGACCTGTTCGAACCGGGCACCAGCGAGGGGACTCTGTTGCGGCTCGCCGCGGGCGCGGAGCAACGTTCCAGTCACCCTTTGGCGGAAGCGGTTGTTGCGCGGGCGCGGACCGCCGGAGCGGAAGTACCGGAAGCCGGCACGTTCGAGGTCATTCGCGGCCGCGGAGTGCGAGCTGAGGTCGACGGGACAACCGTGCTCGCGGGCAACGTTGCCTTCCTTACAGAGAGCGGCATCGCGGCCCCGGTGCTGAAAGACGGCGCGGAGGGACAATCGGTGGTCTACGTCGCGGCAGGCGGCCGGGCGCTCGGCCGGATTCGTCTCGCCGACGCGGTGCGTCCCGGCGCGCGCGCTGCTATAGCGCAGCTCAAGCGGAGCGGGATCAAGCGAGTCGTCATGCTCACCGGCGACAACGACGAGATTGCGAGACGCATTGGGACAGATCTTGGATTGGACGAAGTGCACGCCGATCTGCTGCCCGACGCCAAGGTGGCGATAGTTCAGCGGTTTCGTTCGTCCGGGCATCGCATCGCGATGGTGGGCGACGGAATCAATGACGCCCCGGCGCTCGCGGCCGCCAACGTAGGCATCGCGATGGGAGTGGCCGGCACGCAGGCGGCGCTCGAAGCGGCCGACGTGGCGCTCATGACTGACGACCTGAGCAAGATCGTGCTGGCGCGCGCAATCGCCGCCAAGGCCTACCGTACGATCAAGGAGAATCTCTTCGTCGGGGTCGGCGTCGTGCACGTGCTCGGGATCACGGCAGCACTGTTGCGATGGATCGGGCCGGTTCAGGCCGCGCTCATTCACCTCGGCCCGGACATCCTCGTCTTTGTCAACTCCGTCAAGCTCGTGAGAGCGCGCATTCGCGTGCCTGGCGGCGACGCCGACAATCTCCGCCAGGGTAGCACTGAGCCTGAGCCTCGCGCATTTTTCCCGGTTCAATGAAACGTGAAGATGCCCTCGATTATCACTCTCAGGGACGGCCCGGGAAAATCGCGGTCGTGCCCACCAAGCCGCTCAACAATCAGCGCGACCTCGCGCTAGCCTACTCTCCGGGCGTCGCCCTTCCCTGCCTCGAGATCAAGGCCAATCCGGAAGACGTCTACAAGTACACGGCCAAGGGTAATCTCGTCGCAGTCGTTACAAACGGCACCGCCGTGCTCGGGCTCGGCAACATCGGAGCGCTCGCCGGCAAACCGGTGATGGAAGGAAAGGCAAATCTCTTCAAGCAGTTCGCCGATCTCGATGTCTTCGATCTCGAGGTGGGGTCCGAGGATCCGGACGACGTCATTCGGTTCTGCCAGCTGCTCGAGCCGACGGTCGGCGGAATTAACCT
>JANMSA010000134.1:0-12223 GCA_031388865.1 Acidobacteriota bacterium
GCTGCAGCACGCTTGGCTATTTGCGACACACCACACCAGGAGTCACTCGCGGCAGAAAACTGCCGCTGGAGGCGGCGCCTACGGTAGCCGTGTGCGAGCAAAGCGAGCGACCACCGGACTGCAGTGGGCGATGGGGATCGACCCCGGAGGGCGTCGCGGACCGGTGGTCGCTCGCTTCGCGTGCACCACCGGCTACCCTACGGGCCGCCTCCAGCGGCCACGCCCTAGGCCGGCACGGCCGGCAGCGCTGGTTGCTCCGCCTCCGCGACGCTCGTCGTCTGAGGAGCAGTTTCTGCCGGGCAGACTCCTTGCTATCGGGAGATGCGCCGCTGAAGCATTCGAGGGGTAAAGAGTCACTACACAAGCTTGCATGACAAAAGGAATCGAATGATCTTGCTATGGGCCGGGTTCATCGGATTTGTGCTTCTGATGCTGGCGTTGGACCTCGGAGTCTTTCATCGCCACGCTCATGTGATCCGGGTAAAGGAAGCCCTTCTCTGGTCGGCTCTTTGGATCACGCTCGGCCTTTCCTTCACAGTGTTCGTCTACTACGGTTACGAAAGCCAGTGGTTTGGGTTGGGGACGACCGTAGACGCCGCGGATGGCTTGCTCAATGACGGCCGGATTGCGGCGGAGAAGTATTTGACGGGCTACGTCGTCGAGAAATCGTTGAGCGTCGACAATATCTTCGTCATTGCGATGATCTTCGCCTTTTTCTCTGTACCGCCTCTCTACCAGCACCGCGTCCTGTTCTGGGGCATTCTGGGCGCGCTGGTGATGCGCGGCGGGATGATCGCCATCGGCGCAAAACTCATCGCCGAATTTCACTGGGTCTTATACGTCTTCGGCGCATTCCTGATCCTGACAGCGATCAAGATGATTTTCCTGGATACCAGCCAGTCCGACCCGAATAAGAATCCTATAGTACGGCTGACCCGCCGCCTGTTCCCCGTGACTGTCGGGTTCCACGGAGAGCACTTTTTGGTGCGTGCCGGCGCCGCGACCTCCTATGAGAGCGAGACTCCCGGAATGATTGCCGTGCCGGATGCAGCCGTGGACAAAGCTCTCCCCGGCACGTGGATGCTCAAGCCTCTGGCTCTGGCTCTGGTCATGGTCGAGACTACGGACGTGATCTTCGCCGTGGACTCGATCCCGGCGATCTTCGCCATTACAGCCGACCCGTTCCTGGTGTTTACCAGCAACGTGTTCGCGATCCTTGGCCTCCGGTCGCTCTATTTCGCGCTGGCGGGCATGATCGACAAGTTCCGTTACCTGAAATTGTCGCTCGCACTGGTGCTGCTGGTGGTCGGAGTGAAGATGTTCGTCGCCAAGTGGCTCAAACTCCTGCTCGGCGAGCACTTCAACTTCTATCTGTTGGGTGTGGTGCTGCTGATTCTGGCGGCCGGCGTGACCGCATCGTTGATCGCTGGACGCCGGGATGACAACCGCACAACGAATGGCTGAAGGGGCGGCCCGGTGACATCGAGTGCCGGGTCTGCCAAGAGGAAGACGATGACAGAGAAGATCAAGGATGTCTGGCTCTACGCAAATTCTGAGGCATCGATGGAGGCAGCTACAGAAGCTGCGGTGGAAGTCGTAAGAAGCCACGATTCCGATTTGACGATTCTAGGTTTCGCCGAGTCGGACCACCCCATGATGAGGGAGCCTTCTGGCAGGGAGTTGCTGGCGATTGTTGAGGAACACCGCGAGCAGAAACTGAGCAGTCTGCGAGAAAGGGTTTGCCGCGAGCTTCCTGAAGATCACGTGACCGTCACACGGTTGGATGGCGAGGTGGCGTGGCATGCCCTGACCAGCCATGCCGTCAGGAAACGTCCCGATCTGGTGATCATCCCTGCGGACGGAGGCGCAACCGCCGGTCCATACGGAACGCTGAGTCAGCACCTCTTTCGGAAGTGCCCGGCGCCAGTCTGGTCTGTACAAGCGACGACCCACAGAGTGAAGCGTGTGCTGGTGGCCGTAGACGCAGGTGCCAAGGGGAGCGACCAGCGAACCCTCAGTGAGGAAGTCCTCCGGGTGGCTAAAGGCCTGGCCGTCGGGACAGCAATCGAAATTCACGTGGCCGACGCCTGGAGCCTTCTTGGCGAACACCTCATTGAATCCAGACTCGGTGTGCGAGCAACGGTCCCGTTTCTGGAGACTCAAAAGCAGTACGTACAGGATTTCACCGTGAGCCTGCTCGAAGATACAGGAGGGGTGGAAAGCATCGCCGCCGTGCATTACCCGAAGGGCGAGCCTGGAATCGCAATCCCCGCACTGGCATTGGAGATCGGCGCGGACGTCGTGATCCTGGGAAGCTCAGCGCGTCGAGGCCTCGAGGGGTTTCTCATAGGGAGTGTTGCGGAAACCATCCTGAGCCGGCTCGGATGCTCCGCCCTGGTCGTAAAGCGTTCCGGCTTCATTTCGCCGGTGCGCGTGGACTGAATGACAGAAAGCACGATCGGCGCGGATTTCCGTTCCCGGGGTGAGCCCCGCGCCGCTCGTCGCGATCAAGGGTCTCGGAACGAGGGGACGGTGACGACGACAAGCCTCGCGCGGCATTCGTGGGAGAACTGCCGCGCAACGTTTTCGCGTGTTCTCAACGCTCAGCGAGTGTGCTGGATGACAATGCTCACGCCGATCGCGATCAGCCCCACGCCCCCTGCGACCTCGACGGCGCGGCCGAATCGGTCCCCGAGGTACCGGCCGAAGGCGGCTCCCAGGCCGGAGAGGAGAAACGTGACCGCGCCGATCATCAGCAGGGCCAGCCCCGCGGGCTGCCCCAGCGCCGGCAGCGATACGCCGACCGCAAGGGCGTCGATACTCGTCGCAATCGAAAGAACGAGCAGCGCCAGCAGTGGTGCTCCCGCTGGTGTGGCTTCGGCCGGTCCGAATGCGTCTTTGATCATCTTCACGCCGACCGCCGAGAGAAGAATGAGCGCGACCCAATGATCCCAGGAGATCCAGAAGTCGCCGAACATCGTCCCGCCGGCCCATCCGATTCCGGCCATCGACGCCTGAGCAATGCCGAAGCAACCCGCCAGTGTGAGTCCCCGCTTGAAGCTGATGCCGCGCACGGAGGCGGCGATCGCCACCGCCGTGGCATCCGCCGCGACACTGCTGGAAAGCAGAAGGAGGGTGAGCACTGGAGCCGATCTTACGTGATGGGGGTGTCGCGTCGTTCGTGGTCGAGGTCGCGGGTGCCTGAATTGCACCCCAGGCTTCGAGAGCTCTGACGGAGCGATGAACCACAGACAACCAGCAACCAGCGACTTGGCAACAGGCCATCCGACGAGAACCGCAGGATCACTTCATGTTCCGAACCGTGAGAGTACTCCCCCTACTCCCCCTCGAGAAAACCATGCTTAGAGAAACCATTACTCGTGAAGCCGCCATCGGCCGGATCCGGATCAGCATGATGGAGCTGTGCGACCCCGACAAATCCGCATGTCAGGTCGCGACAGAAAGAAACATCCTCTGTAAAGGCTTCAAGCGCGACAGTGATGATGAGCTTCGCCTTCGCTATGCGCCCTATGTCGGCGCAGCGGACAGGCTCTCGCGTTCGGACCTGGAGAGGGCGGCCAGCCATTGGCAGCTGGCACGGCAGCGAACGAAGAGCATGAGACTCGCCTGCGACGTGCAGTACGTCCACCACCAGGTCTGCGGCGGATGGAACGACTTCTCGAACGAAGAGCTGGCCGACTTCTGTCTCGAACTGGCGGGGGGCCGTCCGACGGTGATCGGCGAGATCACACTTCCCAACATCTGAGTGCTTGTACGCGCTCAAGGCTGCATCAAGACAGCTGCCAGTGGCCGCCGTGGCGAGGAGCTCGTCATGGGTGGCCCGTGGCCGATGCGCACAATGAGCTGCGACGGGCGTGTCGCGCCTGTGAGGATGCGGATGCGATCGCGAAGGTCGGCGCGCTGGATCGGTGCGTTGAGGAAGGAGTACTCCAGACCGACCTTGGTGATGGTCAGGAGCAGGTACTCGAGCGCTTCGCCGGCTCGCAGGAGCGAGATGGGGTCGTCTTCCGCGCTCACGACCAGGAGGGCGGTCGCCGACATGGTGAGCTCCCGATCATGGTGCGCCTGCAGGTTGCCGACGTCGAAGTGCCTGATCACGAAGGGCGCAGCGAAAGCCAGAGGTGCAGGAATGCCGAGCGTGTCTGCGGCCAGTCCGTCATCGGAGCGATCGGCCGGGTGCACGCAACCGGCAAGCTCGCACCGGTAGGCGTCATCGGCCATGAGCAGTTGATCCGCGAAGGCGATCAGGTCGGCGGCGCGCCGCTGATCCTGGCGGAAGACCAGGTGAAACGTTTGCGGGTAGTCCTCGACGACATCGAGGAGGGTCGCAAGCGCTTCTGGCTCGATGCTCTCGTCATTGAACGGCGTGCGGTTCGTGTGGCGGCGCTTGATCGCACGGAAGAGGCTCCTCAGCTTTTCGTCGGGGCCTGAGGTCTCCCGGAGCGTGAGCGTTGCGACCGCGCCCCCTTCGGCAGAGGCAGGGAGTTGAAGCGTCGACTCGAACCCGAAGTGTGCGGCGGCCACGCGGAGATTGGCGATGGCGGCGCCGATGCTCAACGTCAGTTCACGATCATCGGGGTCGATGATCGGAAGCCGGCGCCTCGAGTCGGCGAAAACCGCGACCCCTTCCTGTGTGATCTGGAAAGACCACGGTTGCTGATTGTGACTGGATGGGGCGAGAACAGCGTAGCGAAGGAGGAACTCGATCTGTTCACGCCGCGATTCCAGCTCGTGGAAGTCGTCGTCGTCGAAGCTCCAGGGCGTGATTCGCGGATCGTATCGCTCGCTCATGGTTGTCTCGCTGCATCATTAGAGCCGCTCGCGCGGCGCGGGCCGAGGACAGTGCGCACGCAAGCGTGTGACCGCGATCACGCGGCGGCGCTTCAGGCTGACCGAGTTTCAGCAGGGCGCTGAGACTCACAGGCGGATGGGCGCGGAGTGTGAATGACGCTTCCGCATGCGCTTCCCGCGGCTGCTTCTACTCCCGTTGTTTCTGATCGTGATATCTGGCTGCGAGTCGGCGCGTTTGCCGGTCCAGGCAGGGATGGGACCTTCGCCTCAGCTGCCGCCGCCGCGGAAGACGTTGATCCCCACGGTGCTCATTGCGCCCGCGAAGGGCTGGCCGGCAGGGGAGGTTCCGACCGCGGCGCCCGGATTGAAAGCGAACGCCTTCGCGACCGGCCTCGATCATCCGCGATGGCTGCATGTCCTACCGAACGGTGACGTCCTCGTCGCCGAAACGAACGCTCCTCCGCGAAAGCAGGAGAGAGGTCTCCGAGCCTGGTTCATGAAGAGATTCTTCAAGAAGGCGGGAGCCGCCGTTCCGAGCGCGAATCGCATCACCTTGCTGCGGGACGCGGACGGGGATGGTGTCGCCGAAACGCGCACCGTGTTCCTCCAGAACCTCGCGTCTCCATTCGGCATGGCGCTCGTGGGAAATGAGCTTTACGTGGCGAACGCTGATGCTTTGATCCGCTTCCCGTACGCCGGGGGCTCCACGACGATTTCTGCCGCAGGCGCGAAAGTGGCCGATCTTCCGGGTGGCCCGATCAATCATCACTGGACGAAGAATGTGATCGCCAGCCGCGATGGAACGCGCCTGTTCGTGGCGGTCGGATCGAACAGCAATGTCGCGGAGAAAGGAATGGACGTCGAGGCGAGCCGCGCGGCGATCCTCGAGGTCGACCGCGCAACGGGCGCCACTCGTGTTTTCGCGTCGGGCTTGCGGAATCCCGTCGGAATGTCTTGGGAGCCGGAGAGCGGCGTGCTCTGGACGGTGGTCAACGAACGTGACGAGCTCGGGAGCGATCTCGTTCCCGACTATCTGACATCGGTATCGGAAGGCGGATTCTACGGCTGGCCTTACAGCTACTTCGGCCAGCATGTGGACGCGCGCGTGCAGCCGCAGCGTGCCGACCTGGTGGCGAAGGCTCTCGTCCCCGACTACGCACTCGGCGCACACACCGCCTCCCTCGGTCTCACGTTCTCCGAAGGAACGCTCCTTCCGGCGAGATACCGCAGCGGCGCATTCGTAGGACAGCATGGATCGTGGAACCGCAGGCCGCGCAGCGGATACAAGGTCCTCTTCATTCCGTTCACCGATGGCCGTCCCAGCGGAGCGGCGGAAGACGTCCTGACGGACTTTGTCAGCGAGAGTGGCGACGCTCGCGGCCGTCCCGTGGGCGTGGCGATCGACGGACGCGGAGCGCTTCTGGTCGCGGACGACGTCGGAAACGTGATCTGGCGAGTCGCGCCCTGACTCGGGCCGGAGCACGCGCGAGACGGGTGAACCGACTCGTCCACGGAATCGGCCTGCATCATCCCTCGATGCGGAGGACCTCGTGTCGGCACTCTACGCCGCGTGTGGAAAGTGAAAAGTGACGCTGACCCCTGCCACAATGCACGGGGAGCGATCGGATGAACCATGAAACAGCGCAGCGGCTGGTGGAGCGGCGCCAGCGAGGAGTGATCCGCCACGCCAGCTCCGTGTACGGGGCGTCGGTCGATGGAATCCCTCTCACGGTCCATCTTCCTGAAGATGGTGCCGCGAAGATCGTCATTCTCGCTGCGATTCATGGCGACGAAGCAGAGACGACGGTGGTCGTGTCGGAGGCATTGCGCTGCCTCCCCGCAGGCGACCTGCGCGCCGCCGTGATTCTTTGCGGCAACCCCGACGGGATGCTCCGGGGAACGCGCGGCAACGCCAGCGGCATCGATCTGAACCGGAACTTTCCGACGTCGAACTGGAGTCCCGATCCGGTCTGCTACAAGAGCCGCGCAAACGATGCGCGCGACATCGCCCTCAGTCCGGGAGCGCAGCCGGCGTCAGAGCCGGAAACCACCGCACTGCTATCGCTGCTCGGGCGGCTGAAGCCGCGCGCGATCGTGAGCCTTCACTCGGCGCTGGCTTGCGTCGATGACTCCGGCGCATCGCACCTCGGCCGGCAACTCGCGGATCGCTGCGCACTCCCCTTCCTGACGGAGATCGGCTATCCGACACCGGGCTCGATGGGCACGTGGGCGGGCGAGCAGAAGTTGAATCTGGTGACGATCGAGCTCGAGGACGCCTCGCTCTACGCGCTCAAGGATCAATGGGTGCCGATCCTCATCGATCTGATGACCGGCTGGTTCGACGCCGGCTAGCCATGCACATCGTCATCACCGATTCGGGAGTGGGCGGTCTGTCGGTAGTCGCGTACGCCGAGAGGTTCGTGCGCATCAGCGGATTCAGCGAGCCCGTGAGGCTCACGTTCGTGAACGCCGCTCCTGAGAACGACTACGGCTACAACTCCATGCCGACGAGGGAGGAGAAGCTGGAGACGTTCGATCGATTCCTCCGGAACGTGACCCAGCGGTTCGCGCCCGATTCGATCTACGTCGCCTGCAACACCCTCTCGGTGCTGCTGCCGGATACGCAGTACTTTCTGGCGGCGCCGATTCCCGTGAAAGGCATCGTCGAGACTGGCGCCGGACTGCTCTTGCGGGAGCTCGAAGCCGATCCCGGTAGCGTCGCCATGATCTTCGGCACGCAGACGACCATTGACGCCGGAGCGTATCCCCGCTTGCTCGGGCAGCGGGGAATCGAATCGTCGCGCATCATCAGCCAGGCTTGTCCGGGACTTGCCGATACGATCTCCGAGGATCGCCAGGGAGAGAGAACGCGGGTCGAGATCCGCAAGTGGGTCGCGGCTTCGATCGAAGCGTCACAACGCTCGGACGCGCCGGTCGTCGCGTATCTCGCCTGCACGCACTACGGATATCGGCAGGAGTTTTTCTCCGCCGCGTTCGCCGAGGCAGCAATCAGAGCGAGAGTCGTGAACCCCAACGAGCGTGTCGTTGACGACCTGTTTGGAACGCGGTCGGACGCGCGTGGCGACGGCGCCAATCGCGACGTAGACGTTGCATTCGTCACGCGGTACGCGATTCCCGACGCGACGATCGAGGCGCTCACCTGGTTCCTCCGCGACCTCTCGCCGCGGACGGTCGCCGCAATGCAGAACTTCGTGCACCTGCCCGACTTGTTCTGAGACCGCCGACGCTTCTCGCCTAGGGATGATCAGAACAGTCGCATTTGCGGGCGCGCCCGCAGGAACTCTGCGCGAATGCCACGGCGGCGCAGATCCGCTGCGAAGCGCGAAGAGCCGTGGGTCACGTAGACCGTGCGCGCCTTTGTTGCTTCTGCGAACCGTACGAGCTCGCCGTAGTCGGCGTGGTCGGATAGCGGCAGTCCGTGATCCGCACCGCGCACGCCACTCAGAGCCCACCCGGTCAGTGCGACCGTCTCCCGCGGAACAATCCTGCGCACGTCGGCAGTCATGTGAGGCGGAACGATGATCACTTTGCCCCGCAGGTCTGTCGTCGAGCGCTTCCCGAAGAGCGACGGTTGCCTGCTCCAGACTTCGTACTCGCCGAGGTCCACGCCGTGCTTTTCATAGATTGAGGAGATCCGCGCGACGACCTCGTGCTTCACCAGCCGGAACGTGTGGCCGCGGAGCATCGCGGCGACTTCCTGTGCCTTGCCGAGCGAGTAGGCGAGGAGCACTGCCGTGCGGCCGCGATGGACGATGGCGCGTACGAGAGAGACGAGCCTCTCGCGCAGTTCCTCGCGCGTCGGGAACGTCCATTGGGGTCCTGATCCGTAGGTCGACTCCATGATGACTTCATCGGCGGCGGGCACCTCCCGCGCTGCTTCGGCCGTGAACGAGGGCTCGAGGCGGAAGTCGCCGGTGTAGAGCAGAGAGCCCTGATCTGAAGACAAGTGGACCATTGCGGAGCCGAGGATGTGGCCGGCCGGATGGAGATGAGCGGTCCAGTCCCCGAGGGAATGCGCCTGACCGTACGGCAGCTCCGTTCCGCGAAGGCCGTGCGAGACGCGCGCGCGCAGAAACGACGCGGTCGCGGGCGTCGCGACGAAATGCTCATGGTGCCCGATGTGATCCGAATGGCCGTGCGACACGATCGCCAGGGGTCGCGGTTCCGCAGGGTCGAGGTAGATCTCGCTGCCTGCCAGACGGAGGTCGGGATCAGTTTGGAAGAGCATCGGTCACCCATGGGTAACCCGCAGCGGGATGGGCTGTAATCCGCTCGCCCGTCGGCCGATCCACCCGCTCCCCCGAGCGCGGGGAGCGGGCTCTTGAACCGGTGCCGGCCGGTTGCCAACGTAATCCACAATAACTATACTGTCGCGCATGCTCCGCAAAATCGCGCTCGTCTCGTTCGTCCTTTGTGCGTTCACTGCATCTGGTCGTGTCCGCGCCACAGCGCATCCGGGGGCGCGCCCTGGGGCCGGAACTGTCGCTGGCGTTGTTTCGACCGTGAACGGAAATCTCGTCGCCATTGCCGGCGGCGCGATCACGATCGACGCGCGGAATGCGGAGATCATCGTGGGCGGAGGTCATCGAGGGACGGTTGCAGATATCCGACCGGGCATGCAGCTGTTCGCGGCGCTGCTCGCGTCGAGCCCCGCGTCCCAGGGTGGCGCACTGGCGGCTTCGATGATCACCGTCACGCGCCACCGCGATGCGACGCTCAGCGGCGTCGTCGAGCAGGTGGACCGCGCGGGCAGTGCGTTCCGAATGCTCGGCCGTGCCATCTACGTCAACAGCGACACCAGTTTCGGCAGCCACAGAGATAAGACAGCGGTGAGCTTCGCCGACGTCATGCCAAACGTCGTTTTGCACGTCGAGGCCGATGTCGTGGACGGCCGTCTGGTCGCGCGCGAAGTGCTACTGGTCGCGCCCGCCCCTCCCGAGGTTGGACGGCTGCGGGGCGTCGTGAAGACGATCGGTACCGATTCCTGGACGATCGAAAACGAGAAGAAGGAAGCGGTGACCCTGGTCGTCAACGCGCAGACGAAGATCGTTGGTTCCCCGAAAGTTGGTGACGTTGCGGAGGTGCTCTACCGCGTCGATTCCGCGCACAATTTCGTCGCAGTCTCCATCATCCGATACGAGCGCGTCGCGCCGCCGAAACTCGCGTCGTTCATCGGAAAGGTGAAGTCCATCGAGAGGAGCAGGTGGGTCGTGACGGCGGACGCACAGGACAAGACCTTCACCGTGGACGACCGCACGATACTCGGGCCGGGGATCGTCGTTGGCGATCGGGTGTCGGTGATGGCGCTCGAGAACGCAGACGGCACACTGACGGCTCTGAGCGTCATCGAGCTTCGCTTCTGAACCGCGTTGTTCTCTGGGTCTTGTGGTGAGCGCCAGGCGAACTTGCTGCTCATGGGGAGTATGAGTCCTCCTTGGAGCCGTGAGCTGCGACCTGCGAGCTGACCGCGGCTTTCGCGGTCCGGCGCTCCCTGTGAATGAGGAAGACGCCGCACGCGATGATGATGGCGGCTCCGGTGAATGTACGTGCTCCGGGAAGCGTCCGCCACAGCACCCAGTCCAGCCCGATGCCCCACGCGAGCGCTGAGTATTCGAAGTTGGCGATGAACGAAGGCTCGCCGATCCGGAAGGCCTCGGTGATGGTCCACTGCCCAATGAATCCGGTCACGGCGATCCCTGCGATCACGGTCCAGTGCTGCGGTTGAATCGATCGCCACTGCGGGAGCGCGAGTAGGCCGGCGCCGATGCCGACGAGCGCCATCAGCCAGAACACCATGCTGCGGGTGCTGTCGGTGCGTCCGAGGATCCGCACCGTGACGGCGGAGAGCGCGTAGGCAACCGCGGCTCCCATGACGGCCAGGCCGCCGAGGGAAACCAGCCCGGCGCCGGTGGGGCGGAGCACGACCAGAACGCCCACCAGGCCGCCGAGGATGGCCAGCCATCGTTGAGGCTCGACGCGTTCGCCGAGCAGCGGCACCGAGAATGCGGTGATCAAGAGAGGCGCGATGAAGAAGATGGTGTACGCCTCCGCGAGCGGCAAGTGCCGCACGCCGTAGATGAACGCCGTCAGCATGGCCACGCCGAGAACGGCTCGGAGGACGTGAAACCCAAAGCGGATGCGCCGCAGTTCGCCCAGGCTGCCCGTGACGGCGATCCAGAGCACGATCAATGGCAATGACGCCAACGCGCGGATGGCCGCAACCTGCAGCGGCGGATACGACGGAGAGAGCACCTTCATTCCGGCATCCATCAAGGACAGCGCGCCGACCGCGATGATCATGACGATGCCCCCCTTGAAGTTTTCCGTTCGAAAGCTCATGTCGATCTCGCTCCCGACGACTGCCGAGGATGCCGCAAGTATGGTCGATGTCAGCGTGTCACCGGCGGCGGTGTCGACCACCGCATGTTCGCGCTCAACCACCGGCGATCGCCACCGCGTCTCCGGCGTGCATCGCCACGAAGCCGCTGAAGTTCGGCCCAGCTACGGCAGCATGTTCTTGAGACAGAAGATCGATCCGCCGGAGCGTTGGAACTCGCGGGTCGACAGCTCGTGCACCGTGAGGCCGATCGATTCCGCCAGGCGGCGGGTCTCGGGGTTCCCTGCGGGGAGCAGGAGGGTTCTTCCGTCCGGGCAGTGACCGTTCAGCGCGAAGCCGCTCTCCGCCTCCGTGGCCGGCACCTCGATGAGCCGCGGGAAGCCTGCGTGAAGCCGTGCCCACGACTCTTCGTCGAATGCTCCCCGATGAGAGAACGCGGTCGTCTCGTCGATCGGCATCAGTGCCACGTCGAGGTGGTACATGCGATCGTCGATGAGTGTGAGCGGTACGACCGATGCGCCGGTGATGGCCGCTACCTCCTCCCACGAAGTTTCGCCCGTGCGGAAGCCGTGGCCGCCCCAGAGGAGATTCTTCCCCGGATGCCAGATTCCGTCGCCTGTTCCTTCCAGAGAAAGCGCGGTGCGCAGCGGGTGCATCGCGTAGTCGCGCGCCAGGATCGACCGCGCGAGGTACGCGACCTCCCCCTGCCGCTCCTCGGTGGCCATGTGAGACATCACGAACGCCGGCTGGCCGTTGCTGTCGACGAACGGCAGGAGCTGATTGGCGGCGAAGACCAGGTCGGGGAAGTCGTCGGTTCCGTCGACCACCAGCACTTCCAGTCCGAGCGCTTCGTACGCTTCCCGGATCGCCGACCATTCCTCGCGGGCTCGCACCGCATCGACCGTTCCGATCATCCCCTCCATGTGGGGATTGATCACGTGCCTGACCTGAAAGTGCGCGGGATCGACCATCAGCACGCGACGGAAGGGTGAACGGGAAGCGGCACTCCTCAGAAATGCGCGGAGCGAAGCCGGATCCCGGAGCGCAGAGCCG
>JANMSA010000165.1:0-4375 GCA_031388865.1 Acidobacteriota bacterium
GAATGCGATGGGCAGACTCTTGCGCGGATGATCGAGGATGAGGTCGAACAGACGGTTGTCGACGACGCGGAAGTGCTGCCGGTCGGGGAGCTCGCGCGCGAACTGCTGGAACCATGGATGGTGCAGTGCCTCCCGGGAGAGGCGGTTCATGGGCATGCCGCTGCTCTTCTCGGCGCGCAGCACCGGCGCAGCGATGCCCGACCAGCGGCAGACCAGACCGAACGAGTGGCAGATGGCCAGCATGGATGCTGTCCCATGCGCGAGGATGTCGTCGAAGAGGTGGAAGAGGGGTGCTTCCCACGCGGCGCTCTCGTTCACGCCCTGACTCCACTCGTGCACCCCGTCGTTCATGCGCGGATCGAGGTGACCGGGGCCGCCCGTGCCGATGTAGAGCTGGAACCTGCCGTTCGGGCTCTCCGGCAGCATGCCTGCGCGACGAACGTCGTATGACAGGACCCGCACCTTCGTCCCCATGCGCGCGAGATCGCCGCGAGACTCCTCTGCCGCCTCGAGAACCGCGTGGACCACCGAGTCGTGGCCGATGTTGGGCCAGGCGTGATTCATGTCCAGCACTGCCACGTCGATCCGATCGCGCCGCGCCTCGGGCACAGACCCGTCCTCGAGACGAACGTACTCGAAGAAATCATGGGTCTTGTGGATGTCGTAGCGCTTCATTTTCTTAGTCTTCAAGTCTTCAAGTCTTCAAGTCTTCGAGTCTTCGAGTCTTCGAGTCTTCGAGGAGTCAAGTCTTCAATCTTCAAGTCTTCAAGTCTTCAATTTTCGAGTACTCGGGTGCCTAGTCACAAAGTCTCGTAGGTGTTGGCCGCGCCTGTTATGCGCCTAGGAACCTCTGCGTCTTTTGCACCTCCGAACCCCTCGAAGACTCGAAGACTCTCAGATCACCCCGTGAGCCGTCTCTTTCACGATGTAATCCACCACGTCCTTGAGGTCGCCTCGTTGCGCGAAGACGGCCAGCTGCCGATCGGCGCCCGTGCCGCGCTTCACGATCTCGCGGGCGTAGTAGACGTCCTCCCGGGAGCCGAGCTCGTCCACGACGTCGTCGACGAACTCCAGCAGTTCGTCGAGCAGCTCCGAGTACGGCACCTCGATTCCCTTTCCGAAGTCGACGAGCTTCCCCTCGGTGCCGAAGCGGGCCGCGCGCTGCTTGTTCTCCGTGAGCAGGACTCGCCGGTAGTGCCGCCAGCCCATGTTCTTCTTGTAGATCCTGTAGAGCTTCACGGTGAGCGCCTGGAAGAGCGCGGCGAAGCAGATCGTCTCGTCGACGCGCATGGGCACGTCGCAGATGCGGTACTCCAGCGTCGGGAAGAAGGGATGGGGGCGAACGTCCCACCAGATCTTCTTCGCGTTGTCGATGCAGTTGGTCTTGATGAGCGTTTCCACGTACTGGTCGTAGTCGCTCAGGCGATCGAAGTGGTCCGGGAGGCCGGTGCGGGGGAAGCGCTCGAACACCTTCGCGCGATAGCTCTTCCAGCCCGTGTTCTGCCCGCACCAGAACGGGGAGTTCACCGACAGCGCGAAGATGTGCGGGAGGAAGTAGCGGGTTGCATTCATCACCTGGATGCGCGTTTCCAGATCCTCGACGGCGACATGAACGTGCAGGCCGAAGATCAGGTTCGCGCGGGCGAGCATCTGCAGCTCGTAGACGATCTTGTCGTATCGCTCGTGGTCGGTGATGGGAACACTCGACCAGTGCGAGATCGGATGCGTTCCCGCGGCCGCGATGACGAGGCCGTTCTCGCGGGTGAGAGTGATGATTTCCCTGCGCAGTCGCGTGATCTCGCGGCGGGCGTGGGCGATGTCCGTGCAGATGGGCGTCCCGACCTCGATCACCGCGTCGTGCATCTCGCGTTTGATCTCGTCCTTCAGCCGCTTTTCGCCCTCGGCGAACAGCTCATGGATGTGAGATTTCAGCTCGCGTGTCTCGGGGTCGATGACCTGAAACTCCTCCTCGATCCCGAGAGTGAATGTTGGCTCTGCCGGCATGGCCGTCAGCATAGCAGGAGAGGATCAGGGACGAGGGGAGAGGGACGAGGGGAGAGGGACGGGATCGAAGGTGCCGAGGGGAAAACGGAGGGCGAGCGCAGAGCGCAAGCGGTTCCCCCTCGACCCTCTCCCCTCGTCCCTGAAATCAAGCCACAGGTGTGCTGATGTCCTTCTTCACGTCCATCACCTGGGGCCAGTTGCCCGTCAGCTCGAACTTCTTCTCGCCTCGGACCATCTCGATCAGGACTTCGGCCATGTTGGTGACCATCCATTCGAAGTTCTCCGCCCCTACGGAGGCCACGTCGGCGTCGGGCGCGCAGTTCATGAAGTCGATCGCGTAGGGGATGCCGTCGCGGACCGCGAATTCAACGGTGTTCATGTCGTAGCCGAGGCCGTCACAGAGTGCGAGCGCGTCGCGAACGATGCGTGCCTCGAAGGCGGCTTCCATCGGCGGCGGGTTTTTCACGTAACGATCATGGAATGGCGACTTTGGATCGTAGGCCATGATCTTCACGCGCTTGCGGCCCAGGACGTAGCAGCGGTAGTAGAGCTCGAACTCGATCGCTTCCTGAGCCATCATCACCAGGTCGCGGGTCTGGTCGTACGCGGCGAAGAACTCCTGCGGGTTGTCGCACTTGTAGACGTCTTTCCAGCCGCCGCCGTACGCCGGCTTCATGAAGATCGGCCAGCCTAGATAGGCGAACACGTCGTCCCAGTTCACGTACTGCATGTTGCGGAACGACTTGGCCTCCGTGTTCGGCGGGTGCTGTTTGTGGGGCAGGAGCACCGTCTTCGGAACGGCTACGTTCGCAGCTTTCGCGACCAGGTTGTCGAAGAACTTGTCGTCCGCCGACCACCAGATGGGGTTGTTGACCACGCGCACGCCGGACGCAGCCGCGCACTTGAGGTACGTGCGATAGAACAGCACCTCGTGGCTGATGCGGTCGAGAATCAGTTCGTACGGGAAGACCCCGTCGTCCTTGAGGAAGGAGATCTCCACGGCACCCGCTTCGACGTCCTCGCCTCCCCGCTCATTGATGGCGTTGATGAGTGCCCAGGGAAAGGTGTCTTCCATCCCGAACAGCAGTCCGATTCGCTTTTTGCCCATGTCGTTCTCCGAAGCTGCGCATCGTATAGAATCGCGGGCCGCCTGAGCAACGGGCGGGCGCAGAACGGAACGATATGTATCGCGAACACGTGAAGTGGTGGTCGCCCTCTCTCAACCGGGAGATGGAGTTTCTCTGGTTCGGCAAGTTCGGCCGCCCGGTCGTGCTGTTTCCGACCTCCGCGGGCCGGTACTTCGAGAACGAAGATTTCCACCTCGTCGACTCGGTGGCAGACAAGGTCGACAGCGGCGAGATTCAGGTGATTCTGCCGGACACGGTCAACAACGAGAGCTGGTACAACACGGGCGTTCATCCCGCGGTTCGCGCCGCACGCCACACTCAATACGACTCCTACCTCCGGCACGAGCTCGTCCCGTACATTCACAAGCGCGCTCAACGCGGGGAGCTGTGCGTCTATGGCGCGAGCTTCGGCGCGTATCACGCGTCCAACTTCGCGTCGCGCTACCCGGACGTCGTCAGCAAAGCCATCTGCTTTTCGGGCGTGTACGACATCGCCTCCTTCTCAGACGGCTACTGGGACGACAATTTCTACTTCAACTCGCCGGTCGCGAACATCGCGAACATGAGCGCGGAGTGGACCGGCAGACTGGCGCGGCAGCAATGGGTCATCGCCACGGGAGAGCACGACTCCCTGGTGCAGCAGAACCGCGACTTCTCCGGCCTGCTCTGGTCCAAAGGCATCCCCAACCATCTCGAGATCTGGCCGGGCCAGTTCGGCCACGACTGGCCGTGGTGGCGCGAGCACCTGCGCCGCTTCGTGTGAAGAGCTGCAACGCTACGAGTTGTGGAAAACGCCGAGGAGCGATTTTCCCGAGGTAGCCTCGGTCGCGTGAAGCTCTACTACATCTACATCCTCGCGAGCATCACTCGCGTGCTGTACGTCGGCGTGACGGGCAAGTTTGAACAACGTCTTGCCGAACACCGGTCGCACAAGTATCCCCGGGCGTTCACGTCCCACTACAACGTCACACGTCTCGTTTACTTCGAGGAGTACACGAGCGTCGAGGACGCGATCGCGCGCGAGAAACAGCTGAAAGGTTGGCGCCGATCGAAGAAGGTGGCGCTGATCGAGAAGACGAATCCAGGCTGGTGCGATTTTTCATCCATCCACTTTGATGAAAAGAGTTGGCGCATGACGTAGACGCTGTCATCCCGAGCGTGAGTCGAGGGACCTGGGTGGGCGGGGCAACAGGCATGAGCTCTTGATGCCCCTCCCGTCCAGGTCCCTCGACCCGGGCGCTCGG
>JANMSA010000234.1:0-1797 GCA_031388865.1 Acidobacteriota bacterium
CGAGGATCATGCGGTTCGACCAGTTCTGATCGTGTTGGTAAAATTCAGTCTTCGCCTCGTTGCTCGGGAGGCCGTTGAAATCGGCGAAGAGGTCGAGGTTCGCGCCGGCCTGCTGCGACTCCCCTTCCCTGCTTCGCTTGAGCAGGTCGTCGATCAGCACCTTGGGATGCACCTTCTCCTGGATGTACAACGGCGGCGCGGGGACGACGTGGTCGGACCAGTCCTGCTCGTCCTTCCCCCGCCAGACGAGCTGCGGATCGAGATCGCGGTTGCGGCGCTCGTACGCCACCTGGATCGGAGACAGGCTCTCCTTCTCCATCAGCGACTGGAACTCCGCCGAGGGGATGTTCTTTCGCGAGGCGTCTTCGTGTTTCAGCGCCTCCACCTGCTTCACTGACTTCGGTTTGCTCGCTTTCGCCATTTTCACTCTTCGCTCGTCCCATCATCCGCGGTGAGAATCGCGTAGAGGGCCGTATTGATGTAGTAGTTGGAACGTCCGATCTTCTGCTTTCGGAGAAATCCGCCGTCCGTGAGAGCCTCGAGGTACTTGCTGGCCGTCAGGCGGGAGACGTTCAGATCGCTCTGCACAAACTCGATCTTCGTGTAGGGATGGGTGAACAGATTGTTGATCAGGTCCTGGCTGTAGAACTTGTACTTCTCACGGATGCGATGCTTCGCATCCAGGAGCGTCTCGCGAATCGCACCGATCGTCCGGATCGCTCCGCGAGCGGTCGCCTCGACGGCGCTGAGCATGTAGAGAACCCACTCCTCCCACGTGTCGTCGTCACGAACGCTCTGCAGCAGGCGGTAATAGTCGCGCTTGGTCCGGACGATGGAACGGCTCAGGTAGAGGATGGGGGTGTCGAGGAGCCCCTCCTTCACCAGGTAGAGCACGTTCAGAATACGGCCGGTCCGGCCGTTGCCGTCGTAAAACGGATGGATGCTCTCGAACTGATGATGGATGAGCGCCATCTTCACCAGCGGGTCGGCATCGAAGGCGTCCGCGGAGTTGATGAAGCGCTCCAGATCGGACATGAGGCGCAGGACCACCGTTGCGTCCTGAGGTGGTGTGTAGACGGTCTCGCCTGCGGGATTCTTCAGCGCCGTGCCGGGGAGCTTTCGGAATCCGGCGCTGTTGCGCTCGAGCTCCGCCTGCACGGCCAGGATATGGTTGAGTGTGAGCAGACCGCTGCCCGCGACGAGGTCGAAGCCGGCGCGAAGAGCCTGCCGGTACCGCTGCACCTCTTTCGCCGCAGCGCTGCCGCCGATGTCGGGGAACAACTCTTCCTGGAAGAGCTCGTCGTGCGTGGTGACAATGTTCTCAATCGCGGAGCTGTCCTTCGCCTCCCGCAGGCCGAGGGTGTTGATGAGGATCCCCTGATGCGGGATGGCGGCGGCAACGCCTTTCAGTTCTGCCAGTTGCCGGCTGGCGGCGGCAAGCTTTTTAAGGATCGCGGCGGTTTCGAAGCGGCGGGGGTCGAGGGCATCGAGCGGAAGAATCTCCGTCATCGTGTCTCCCGCACGGGCACGATGCGTATCCGAAACGGGGACTTTCTATCCACGTCCGCCCCGACATGTATAGAGAACCGCCGTTTCGTATACACGTCGGCCGTCATCAGTGCGCTCCCGCCATCGCGCCGCGGCAGGCCTCGTCGAAGGCCTGATCGATCTTCGCGGCGAAGTCGCCAGAGATCCCCCACACGTCGGTCAGCTCTGCGAACGCCCAGCGTCCCCAGTCGCCGCGGTTGTTCACGCCCGGCACCCAGTAGGTGTCCATCGTCGATTTTTTCTCTTTCG
>JANMSA010000254.1:0-11708 GCA_031388865.1 Acidobacteriota bacterium
CGGTTCCTTTGCCACAATCGCAATCCGGTGGTCGCTCGCTTCGCTCAAACCACCGGCTACCGTACGGGCCGCCTCCAGCGGCCTTCAGGCACGAATGCTGCCTTTGCGCACCAGCTACCAGCAACCAGTTAACCAGTTAACCAGCAACAAACCCGCACCCAGCCAACAACGGAGCTACGTCGATCGCACTTCGCGCCCGCCCGTGGCCCGGCTTTTCGCGATCTCTTTGCCGCGCAGTTGGCCACATGCCGCGGCGATGTCGCGGCCGCGGGAGCGACGCACGGTCACGCGCACGCCGTTGCGCACGAGCGCGTCGGCGAAACGATCGATGGCCGCATCGGTCGGACGCTTCATCCAGGCAGGCAGGTTCGTATCCTCGTTGAACGGGATGGCGTTCACCTTCGCCGGAATCCCGCGGATCAGGCGGGCCAGCGCGGCTGCATCCTGCGGCGAGTCGTTGAAGCCGGCGAGCAGCACGTACTCGATGGTCACATCACGGCCGCGCTCGAGCGGGAAGCGCCTCAGTGAGGCCATCAACTCGCCCAACGGATACTTCGTGGTGATGGGCATGATCTCCTCGCGCCGCTTGCGATCAGGCGCGTTGACGGAGATCGCCAGGTTCGGGCGGCGCTCGTATCTCGCGAGGTCGTCGATGCCTGGGATGATTCCGGAAGTCGACAGCGTGATTCGCCGCGGCGCGACGTTGCGGTAAAGGACCTCCAGCGATGTGAGGACGTGGTCGAGATTCAGGAGCGGCTCTCCCATCCCCATGTAGACGACGTTCATCTGCTCCATCGGGATCTGCTTCTCGCGCTGAATGACGAAGAACTGGCCGACAATCTCCGCGGGCGTGAGATTGCGGCCCGCCCCGAAGAACCCGGTCACGCAGAACGTGCAGCCGACCGCGCAGCCGGCCTGCGACGACAAACAGATGCTCACCCGGTCGCCAATGGGCATGAACACGGACTCGATGCGCTGACCGTCGGCGAGGGCGAAGAGATACTTCTGGCTCCCATCCGGAGCAGGCTCCGTTCGTGAGACCACCTCCGGCATCGCCAGAGTGAACCGTTCCGCAAGCCGCGCGCGCACATCCAGGGGAAGGTTGGTCATCGCGTCGAACGAGTCGACACCCCGCACGTGCGTCCATTCTTCGATCTGCCGGATGCGGAACGGAGGCGAAACAATCCCGGCCAGCGTTTCATCGAGTTGCGCCGGTGGGACGTCGTACAGGTTCAGCAGCTCATCGGTCACGGTGCTCGTCAATCTGATCCGCCTGGAGACCGGCGGTCTCGCTGGCTTTCGCCAGTGGCGTGACCCGCCTTGCACCTCTCGTCTTGCGAGTCGGGTCGATTCCCAGGCTGCGCAGCATGGCCAGGTCGTTCACGTTGATCCGGAACTGCACTTCCCTGACCGCCGGAGCGGGGAGGACATCTTCCAGATCCGTGTCCGCGTCGTCGTGTTTGTTGAGGCCGATCGTCGCGTCGAGCACTACGTAGAGGTCGTAGCCCTCATCCCGGATCCTCTGGATGTGCTGATTCACCTCGCCGGATGCAGAAATGGACTCGTTGATCGCGGTCCCGAGCTCCTGCAGTAACTGCTTGATCTTGTCGTCCACGCGGTCTCCGTCCGTACCGCACGCAAACCGTTGAAAGCAGGCAGCTTATTTACGCGCGTCAATCGAGATTATCCAAACGGAACGGGCCGCGGTCAATATTCCGAATGACGGGCGATCGGCGTACACTACTTGCCCCCGTTCCACAGCTCCGACCAGTACGCGAGATACTTCCAGCGTCCCCACTTTGCGTAGCGCCGCACCATGGTCTCGTCCTTCACCTTGCGCCCACCGTGATAGGTCTCGCGGACAAAACGCCGGAACTCCGTGTCCACTGCGATGAAGTCATGACGCCCCTCCATCGCCAGGAGATGCGCTGCGCCATACGGCCCGATTCCGGGCAACGCCTTGTATCTTCTGAACTGCTCGTCGGTCGACACCGAAGGATCGGCGATGCCGGCGAGGCCGACCTCCGCGAGCTCGCGAATGGTTTTCGCCCGGTAGCCGAGGCGGCAGTCAGCCTGTAGTTCTGCGGCGGTGAAACGCGCCACATCCTGCTGCGTCGGGAACGCACCCTCGCGCCCGCATTTTGCGACCAGCAACTCCACCATCCTTACCGTCTGGCGCCACATCGTGTTGGTCGTGGCGATCACCTTCACCGCGTCCTCCCAGACCGTCGTTCCGCACAGCAGCCGCCCGAAGCCCGCAAGCTCCACCCATGCGTGAGGCTCGGAAGTCCGCGTCAGCCGTACGAAGTCGGAGAGGTCGAGGTGGAGCTGGAACATGCGCGCGACCCGTTCGCGCAGCTCCTCGCTGTCGCAGGCTCCGGCGACCTGCAGAGCTCCTCCCCGGTGAATGATCTCGAGATCGACCACTCCCCCCGCGAGCGCCTCCTTGCGACGGAGGGCCTGCTCAGCTGCCGACCACCGGAAGGGAGCGAGTTGATACCAGCCGTGCGACTCGACCGTCGATGCGAAGGAGAAGCGTGGAGGGGTAGGGATTCTGGAGGCGACGGCCGGAATCGAACCGGCGGATAAAGGTTTTGCAGACCTCTGCCTTACCACTTGGCTACGTCGCCCCATATGAGAGTCCAGAGGGATCGCGAGTCTAGTGAACCGCCGTGGGGGCGTCAAATATTCGGTGGTTGCCTGCGCATGTTGTCAGTTGTCGGTTGTCAGTTATCTGTGCTTTATCGCCGGGCGGCGCTCCGGCCGAGTGCCGTTCAGGCGAGAACTCCCAGAGGACTGACAACCGAGAACTGACAACCGCCACCCAAATCCAGCGATAATCCCCCGGATGGACACGCCCGACCCACGAACGCTCATCTGCGACCTCGCGCGCGCGTTCTACGACCTCGGCTGGGTGACCGGAACGGGCGGCGGCATCTGCATCCGCACGGGCGACCGGGTCGTGATTGCGCCCAGTGGCGTCCAGAAGGAGCGGATGCTGCCCGAGCAGATGTTCACGATCGCTCTGGACGGCTCGATCCTCACACGACCCGATGATCCGTCGCTGCGGCCGTCCGAATGCAGCTCTCTCTTCTTGAAAGCGATCACCCTGCGCGGGGCCGGCTCGGTGATTCACACCCACTCGCTGCACGCCGTCATGGCCACGCTGCTTTTCGAGGCTGAGTTCTCGATCTCGCACATGGAAATGATCAAGGGCATTCAGGGCCTGGGATATCACGACCGGCTGGTCGTTCCGATCATCGAAAACACGGCGCGGGAGTGCGATCTCGCGGAGGCGCTCGAGGAGGCCATCCTCGCCTATCCGTCCTCGCACGCGGTTCTCGTCCGACGACACGGTGTCTATGTCTGGGGCGCCGATTGGGTGCAGGCCAAGACGCATGCTGAGTGCTACGACTACCTCTTCCGCGCCGCTGTGGAGATGCGACGCTCGAACATCCCGACGACACACCAAGGAGAAAACGATGCGAGCCTATCGACTGGACGAGCCGGCGCACGCGATCGCGCCTGAGGACCTGGCGCGCAGCGGCGTGCTCTCATGGTCCGTGCCGTCTGAAGCAGCCGCGCGCGCCGCGATGATCGACGTCGTCAAGCGCGAGTATGGATACATCGACGAAGACTTCATCGAACTTGGACCCGCGACACCGAACCTGGACACGATCTGCGCAAAGTTCGACAAGGAGCATTACCACACCGAGGACGAGGTGCGGTTCGTCGTCGAGGGGGAGGGCGTCTTCGACGTGCGCGAGGAGGGTGACGAGCGCTGGATCCGGATCGAGGTCGCGTCCGGCGACATGATCGTAATCCCCGCGCGCAAATATCACCGCTTCTCTCTCACCGCACGGAAACAGATCCGCTGCATGCGCCTCTTCGTGAACCACGACGGCTGGTCGCCGCTGTACCGCGACCCCGAGTAGGCGGTTGGCGGTTGGCAGGAGTTGAAGCACCGGTCCATTACACCTCCGCGCAACACCTCCTGGAGGATGCCAGCGACCGGCTGCGTGAAAGCGGCGCTTTCCCCTCTGACGAATTGACCACGGCAGACTGTTCGGTGCAACAGCTCCTGGATACTGCCTACTGCCTACTGCCTCCTGCATACTGCCTACCGAGCGAACGCGCCGCCAACCACCAACCGGCAACTCCAACTGCGATACGCTTCGGCCGCCATGACCGAACGAACCAATCTCGCGACGCTGTGCGTGCATGCCGGTGTTGAGCCGGAGCCTCACACGGGCGCGATCATGACGCCCATCTTTCAGACCTCGACCTACGTGCAGCCCGCACCTGGTGAGCCGTTGATGTTCGACTACTCGCGCGCGGGGAATCCCACCCGCAGTGCTCTCGAGGCCGCCCTCGCGGCTCTCGAAGGCGGCACGCACGCGATCTCGTTCGCGAGCGGCCTCGCCGCGGAGCACGCCATCATGCAGCTGCTCGATCCCGGCGATCGCGTCATTGTGACCGAGGACGCGTATGGCGGGACGGGTCGGCTGTTCCGGAGGTTCTTCGTCAAGTACGGCATCCAGTTCGACTTCCTCGACCTGCGCGACCTGGAGGGCTTGGGGCGCGCCCTGGAGACCCCGGCGCGACTGATCTGGGTCGAGACGCCCACCAACCCCCTGCTGCACATCGTGGACATCACCGCCGTCTCCGCGCTGGCGAAACGCGCAAACGCGCTGCTCGTCGTCGACAACACCTTCTGCTCCCCGATCCTCCAACGCCCGCTGGAACTGGGCGCGGACCTGGTCGTGCATAGCACCACGAAGTACATCGGCGGCCACAGCGATCTCATCGGCGGCGCGGTAATGACGAAGGACGCGGACCTCGCCGAGAAGATCCGCTTCGTGCAGTTCGCTGGCGGCGCAGTGAACGCCCCCTTCGAGTGTTTCCTGCTTCTGCGAAGCATCAAGACGCTTGCGTTGCGGATGGAACGGCATTCCTCGAACGCGATGAAGTTCGCGCTCGCGCTGCAGGACGGCGACCAGTTCGCAGAAGTGATCTATCCGGGATTGGAGTCGCACCCGCAACACGAGCTTGCCGCGCGGCAGATGCTGGGGTACTCAGGGATGGTCAGTGTGCGCCTCGACGGCGATCGCGAGCGCGTGGTGCGTTTCCTTCAGAGCCTCCGTCTCTTCGCCCTCGCGGAAAGCCTGGGCGGTGTCGAATCGCTGGTGAACCACCCCGAGACCATGACCCACGCCAGCGTGCCCCCGGAGTTGCGCGAGAAGCTGGGCATCGACGCAGGACTGATCCGCTTCTCGGTGGGAATCGAAGATGCCGGGGACCTCATCGAAGACGTGGCCAACGCCATGCGTCGTACCTGAGGCTCCCCCTGAGCGCCTCCGGTCTCGCTCGCTTCAGTCCTGGCGAAGGAACGGTTCGACGTCCGGTTCCGCGGCCGGTTGCGGGTGCTCGGATGCCGGCCGCTTGTAATGCGGCAACTCCTCCTCGACGGGAATCTCGAGGTGGCGCGCGACGGGAGGGCGTCGCTGGGGGCGAAATTGGGGAGGAAGGTCCCGGATGGATTTACTGGGGCTCACATCGAGTGCAAACGCACGGGCAGCAGGCGCGCATTTCGAGGTAGGCGCTTCTTTCACAGGAACAGAAAACAGAGAAAACGTCCCGCGCGCTAAGATGCCGTCATGACGACCGAAATCGCGGAAGCCATGACGTCCGAAGAGATGATCGCACTCACGAAGCGCCATTCGATCTTCTCCTGGTCCGCGCAGGCCAGCGTGAATCCGATCGCGATGGTGCGCGGCGAAGGCATCTACTTCTGGGACGCCGACGGAAAACGCTACATCGACATGAACTCTCAGCTGATGTGCGTGAACATCGGCCACGGCGACCGGCGCGTGATCGAAGCGATCAAACGGCAGGCCGACGAGCTGGTATATGCGGGTCCCGGCATGGCCACCGCCGTGCGCGCGCGTGTCGGAAGGCTGCTCGCCAGCCTGACGCCGGGAGACCTCAATCGCTTTTTCTTCACGCTCGGGGGTGCCGAGGCGAACGAGAACGCGATCCGTATCGCGCGCATGGTCAGCGGCCGGCAGAAGATCATGGCCCGCTACCGCTCGTATCACGGCGCCACGGCGGGCTCGATCTCGCTCACTGGTGATCCTCGGCGATGGGCCAACGAGCCGGGAATCCCCGGCGTGGTGCGCTTTTTCGATCCCTATCAGTACCGCAGCCATCTCTATCGTGAAGGCGACAGTGATGCGGAGTTCACGCAACGCTGCCTCGACGAGATCGAAGAGATCGTGATGTACGAAGGTGGCCACACCATCGCCGCAATGTTCATCGAGACGGTCACAGGAACGAACGGCATCATCGTTCCGCCCGATGGCTACATGCAGGGTTTGCGTGCGCTCTGCGACCGTCACGGCATCCTCCTGGTGTGCGACGAAGTGATGTGCGGCCTGGGCAGGACCGGGCGCTGGTTCGCCGCCGATCACTGGAACGTCGTGCCGGACATGATCACCATGGCCAAAGGTCTGACCTCGGCGTATCTGCCGCTGGGCGCCGTCGCCATGAGCGACCGCATTGCGGCGTACTTCGATCACAACGTTTTTTACGGAGGGCTGACCTACAACGCCCATCCGATGAGTCTTGCCGCGGCAGAGGCATGCCTGCAGGTGATGATCGATGACGACACCATGAACCATGTGCAGCGCACGGGGCGCGTACTCGAGGAGTTGCACGCAGCCATGAAGGAGAAGCATCCATCCGTCGGCGACGTCCGCTCGATCGGTCTGTTCGGGATCCTCGAGCTGGTGCGCAACCGCTCGACGAAAGAACCGATGGCTCCCTTCAACGGCACCAGCCCCGAAATGCAGCGCCTCAGCGCCTACCTCCGCGAGCAGGGCATGTACGCACTGATCAACTGGAACACGCTCTTTACGAACCCCCCGCTGTGCATCACGGAAGCGCAGCTGCGGGAGTCATTCGCCATCATCGATCGCGCGCTGGAGATCACCGACGCGGCGGTGACGGGTTAGAGATCCATCCCCGGCCTTGCCTCAGTGGCACTCCTGCGAAACGGAGACGACCAGCAACCAGCAACCAGTGACTGATTTACGGTTTCTCGAATCCGGTCGCGCGTGCGTGGATCGAGCAGCAACGCGGATCGCGGCGGAACACGACGAAGCCCAGCCGCTCGGATCGGTGCGGGACGAACGCGAGCGTCAGTTCCGAACGCTCCAGCTCCTCCCCTCCCGACTCCAGCGTAACGACGACGGCTACTTGAGCTGCAGTTTCGCCGCCGTCGTTGCGAACTTTTACGGGAACACGGAAGCCGGAGGAAACGGATTCAACGGCGCCCACCGTCGCGACCAGATGCGGCGACGTTGCATCCGTCCGGAGCATCTGCGCGATCAGCACAGCGATGCAGGCGGATACGATCGCCAAAGCTACGGCGAACACGGTCCACTCGAGCGGATTCTTCTGAACGTTCATCGCTGGATCAGGAGCCGGCCGGCAGACGCGCCGAGCACGGCCGGGAAGCCGAGGACCAGAGTTTGTCGGATGCACACATCTGCCGCCGCGCCGTCGAAGCGACCGAAAAACCAGAGGAGCGCCGCGGAGACCACGAGTGCGATGCCATAGGTGACCACTGTGCCTGCCACGATCTGAAAAACGGAATGGGTCGTCGCGTGCCTCTCCGCCTGCGCGAAGCCGCTGAAGTAGAGGATCAGCATCGCCGTCACCGCGGACATGCAGGCGAGGCCGAGCAGTCGTGCAGGCGTCGTCGCGACCGCGATCTCGACGATTTCGTCAGTGGGCGCAACATTCGCGGCGAAAAGAACAGCGCCGCATGTGGCGATGACGAGGTCCTGGCTGAAGGTGGGACTGTCCTCATCGTCGCCCGCGAGTCCCTCATCCCCATCGTCTTTGGCTCCGAGCTGCGCTGTTCCCACCGAGAAGCCAACGGCTACGATTCCTGCCTCGATGAGAACCTTTCCGAAAGCCTCACCCCAGGATTGTCCCGGCCCGATCTGCCCCAGAAGAAACAGCGCGGCGGCGGCAGTAACGATTCCCAGGCCGAGCTCCTCGACCGAATCGATCACCACCTCGACCCACGAGGCATCTTGCCGGATTCCGGCGTAGCGGTTGTAACCCAGCAGAAGCAGGAACACGCAGGCGAGATAGCCAAGGATCCGCTCGGGCTGCACGATGAAGCCCGTCCACCAGACTTCCATCGTGTAGAGCAAGGGAAGGCTGAAGAGCAGTCCGCCAGCGAGCCCGCGACCGTACTCGCGCAGCGAGTCCGCCGGCAGTGGGGCGCGTGACGCAGCATCGACGCGAGTCATCTCTCGGCGAAGTCTACGCCCTCGCACTCCGCAAGCGAGCGTGGCCACGCCTCTCCTGTCTCGCGGTGAAGTATCAGAGTGAGGCCAGACCCCACCTTGATACTTAACTCGCCTGATTCAGCGCTTCCGCGTTCGATCCGGGGCGCTCTTCGTACGCCCTCGCGTATCGTCGCCCGTGCCCGCAGCCCTGTTCTTGCGCCCCCGGTCCCAGAAACGGTGCTCGGCGATCGCGTTCACAAACTGCTGAACCCAGGCGCGAGAGGCGGGCGCGCTCGAGGAGAGCACTCCGGATGGAGAAGCTTCGTTGCCCTGCCCGCTTCCCTTGTCGCCGGAGTCGGGGCCCAGCGCGCCGGGACAAGCGCGCAGCACGTCCACCCCTTCGCCCGTCGCCGCAACCGGCTTGCAGTGACGATACGCCTCGGTCACGAACTCGACTGCGTCCCGCTCCACGAGGAGCGCCTTCACGCTGGCAGCGCCTCCCGGCACATAGACCGCGTCGAAGAGGACAGAAGATGCCGTCAGAAAACTGAAGTCGATTAGCAGCCGATCGCCGCCGGCGCCGGCCAGCGTTCCCAGACGCGGAGCGACGATTTTGGCAGCCGCGCCGGCTTGCTCGAGCGTGTCTTTGACCAGCTTCAGCGACGCGGTGTCGACGCCGTCGGCCGCCAGGATGGCCACCTTGCGCGTCGCGATCGTGTTCTTGACTGTGTTCGCCATCGACAGGGCGGGCGACGGCTTCGACGCCCGGCCACGGGCACGAGGCTGGAAAGCATCCGGGTCGCCATCAGCGGGAATGCTGTGATTGATCGGCAGCTCGAGCTTCGGGATCTCGGGCAGACCCAGGCCTTCGGCAACGCGCGTCGCCAGGTCCTCGTCGATCTGATTGAGCAGCGCCACCATCCGCTGGCGGATCTCTAGGCGCTCGACTTTGCCGAGCTCGAATCGCAGCGCTTCCACCATGTGGTCCTTCTCGGGAGCGGACTGGCTGTCGACAAACATCGTGGCCTGGCTGAAGTGGTCGAAGAATTTTTCAGAGCGAGCGCGAATCTTCGTCCCGTTGACAGGTTCGGCAAACGTGGTGAAGCCGCCCGCCATCGACGAGGCCTGCATCGGGCAGCCGCCGCCGATCGAGTTCGGTTCATAAGAGACTTTGCCGCGGTTGATGGTCTGCCGCATGTGGCCATCGCGCTGGTTGTTGTGGACCGGAGCGATGGAACGGTTGATCGGGATCTCGTGAGAGTTCGGACCGCCGAGGCGCTTGAGCTGCGTGTCGGTGTACGAGAAGAGACGACCCTGCAGGAGCGGATCATTCGTGAAGTCGATCCCTGGGACGATGTGGCCGGGATGGAACGCCACCTGCTCCGTCTCGGCGAAGAAGTTGTCCGGGTTGCGGTTCAGCGTGAGGCGGCCGATGCGTTCCACGGGCACGAGCTCTTCGGGGATCAGTTTGGTCGGGTCGAGCAGATCGAAATCGAACTCATGCTCGCGACTCTCGTCGACGATCTGAACGCCCAGTTCCCATTCGGGATAGTGGCCCTGGTCGATCGCTTCCCAGAGGTCGCGACGATGAAAGTCGGGATCCTTTCCGGAGATCTTCTGCGCCTCGTCCCAGACGACGGCATGCGTTCCGAGCAGCGGCTTCCAGTGGAACTTGACGAAGCGGGCGGTGCCCGCAGCGTCGATGAATCGGAACGTGTGGACGCCGAAGCCTTCCATCATCCGGTAGCTGCGGGGGATGGCGCGATCGGACATGACCCACATGACCATATGCATCGCCTCGGGCATCAGCGAGACGAAGTCCCAGAATGTGTCGTGCGCGGATGCGCCCTGGGGCATCTCGTTGTCGGGCTCCGGTTTCACCGCATGAACGAGATCCGGGAACTTGATTGCGTCCTGGATGAAGAAGACAGGAATGTTGTTGCCGACGAGATCGAAGACCCCTTCCTCCGTGTAGAACTTCACGGCAAAGCCGCGAACGTCGCGTGCAAGGTCGGAAGCGCCGCGGGAGCCCACGACCGTCGAGAAACGCGCGAAGACGGGTGTGCGCACGTTCGGATCCTGAAGAAATCCCGCTTTGGTGTAGCGCGACGCGTTGTCGTACGCCTGGAAGTACCCGTGGGCCGCGCTCCCGCGCGCGTGCACGATGCGCTCGGGGATGCGCTCGTGGTCGAAATGCGTGATCTTCTCGCGCAGGTGGAAGTCTTCCAGCAGCGACGGTCCGCGCTCGCCTGCCTTCAGCGAGTTCTGGTTGTCGTTCACGCGCGTCCCCTGATTTGTGGTCAGGACCTGCCCGGCGCCTTCCTCTTTGTAAAGGCCGAGGTCAGCTGCTTTCGGATTCGCTGGCCGCGCTGGACTGGACGACTGGCCTGCGGCCAGGTCCGGGTTCGCAGGTTGACTCTGCGGGTTTCGGGAAGGGGATGTAGAGCGCACCTTTCCAGAGGCGTTCTCGACAGCATTCCTGGTGCTCTTTTGGGGCGTTCCCTTGTCTTTACGGCTATCGCGAGAGTTCATCAGTCGCTCCTGTATGCCCGTGGGAGTGCGTGCGTCCGCCCGCTGCAAATGCCACACCGCCGATGAGCGGTACGGACTTCGCAAAAACGAGAGTCAGGAGAAGCCCATGAATCCTCAGCAGCCCGTCGCAAAGAAGCGGATCGATGACTTTCTCTACCAGGTTCTGGAGACCGAACTGGGCGGCGTCGAGGTCTACAGGATGGCCATCCTCTGCGCGAAGAATGAGGATCTGAGCAAAGAATGGACGAAGTATCTCGCGCAGACGGAGCGGCACGTCGAGGTTGTGCGCGGCGTCTTCGCCACTCTCGGACTCGACCCGGAAGCGACCACACCCGGCCGCCAGATCGTGCGGGACAAGGGGAAGGCACTCCTGTCCGCCATGCAGAAAGCGCTGAAGGATGCACCGCTCGCGGCACAGATCGTTGCCGCTGAATGCGTCGTCGACGCGGAGACGAAGGATCACGGCAACTGGGAGCTCCTCGGCGCCCTCGCGAAGAACGCGACCGGCGCTGCGAAGAAGGCTCTGACCGACGCGTACAACGAAGTCGAGAACGAGGAAGACGAGCACCTGTACCACACCAGAGGGTGGTGCCGGGAACTTTGGCTCGAAGCGCTCGGCCTGCCCGCCGTGCTCCCCCCTCCGGAAGAGAAGCGCGACGTCAAGACGGCCGTGCAGGCGGCGCGCGCGGCCGCGGAAAGGAAGTCCAGTCCAGGGAAGAAGGCGGCGCGCGCCCCGTGCTCGATGTCGTGCTGAAGGCGGGAGTGTCAGTGGTCGCGCGGCGGCTGGAGGGACTGTCATGGACGAATATCGCCGTTCGCAGATCGGCTACTTGATCCTCGTGACCTGTGCGCTGGTCGCGCTGCTGTTCGTGG
>JANMSA010000346.1:0-2491 GCA_031388865.1 Acidobacteriota bacterium
GAACGCCAAATGATCTCGGTGAACATCGTGATGGTATCGACCGGTGATCGAGTCGAGGTCGAACTGCCAATGGACGCTCTGGTCCGTCACTTGATCCCAGAGATATTACACGCACTCAAGGTGCCGGACAGGCTTCAAGATGGCCGGCCGATCGGGTTCAGACTCCACAGCAAGGACCGAGGAATCGCATTGCAAGATGATCTCACTGTTCGACAAAATGCCGTGCGACAGGGCGAAACCCTTGCTCTCCACGGGCTCTTCGTCGCAGGTTAACAGGGCGCCCGACAGTGGTATGAGCTGTCCGGCCTAACAAAGATTTGCAGCCGGCCCTGATCCATGCGGACCGGCCGCTGGTGAACGCTGACGTTAGACCGCACATAATCTTCGAGCGAAAGTAAGTTGGACGATAACGACACCAGGGTCAGAGGGCTCGTTGCCGCCGGATCTGAAGCGACGGGGGCGGCTGCTGGGGGTGTGCTCGGATTCCTGCTTGGCGGGCCGGTTGGCGCTGCTGCTGGAGGTGCCGCAGGAGTCGTCATCTCGAAGTCGCTTTCTGAGTTTGCGAATCGCGCATTATCCCATCGGGAAGCCGTGCGCGTCGGCGCGGTTACGCAGTATGCGTTCGAAGGTATCAAGCGGCGGCTCGATGAGGGCCGAGCGCCACGGGACGATTCTTTCTTCGCATCAGATACGACCGGCCGATCCTCGGCCGAGGAACTTCTTGAGGGCGTGCTTCAGAAAGGCCGCAACGAGCATGAAGAGAAGAAACTTCGTCTGCTGGGCCATTTCTGGGCGGAACTCGCATTCGCGCCATGGGTGTCCGTCGGAGAGGCGAATCACCTCCTCAGAGTCGCTGAATCTCTGTCGTACCGTCAGATCTGTTTGCTTGCGCTTATAGCGCGCAAGGGGCTGTTGGCTAACCTGAAACTCGAGGCGGCACAATTGCACAAGACTCGACCCTCGTTGTCATACGATGCGATCTCACTACTGCAAGAAGCATTTGAGATGTACAACCGTGGGCTAATGCTACAACGCACGGACAATCCACAAAGCAACGAGGCGTTGCTCGGCTGGGCAGACGTCGTGCCAGATAAGCTTAGCTTGGCTCCCGCAGGCGAGCGCCTTGCGATGCTGCTCGGAGTCAACAACATCGAGGACAGTGACGTGAGCGGAATCGTTCAGCAACTATCCGTTCAGCCGACAGTATCAGCTGAGCCTAAGGACCGTGCGGTCTAACATCGCTTGCAGCCGTCGGCGGCTGGTGAAACGCGGGTGCCGCCGCGGCTGAAGCCGTGCGTTAGGCAGTTGCCGATGCTAGAATTGGACGTAACGATGCCGACCACGAAGAAAATCTCAAGCGCGAAGGCTCGTGCTGTGGCCAAGACGCTCCATCGCAAAGCGGCCTCTTGCAAGATTGGCCGCGCGAGTACGAGAATCACGCGAGGCTCCACTGCTACAGGAAGCGGTGTCGTGCGGTTTCGTGCGTCGAACGTCTTCGATTCGTTGCGTTCGTCAGCAGGCCGTCAAACCTCACCGAAGCTCCGAAGCTCACCGTGAGACTGACCAAAAGTCAGCGCATTATTCGTGCGTGCCGATTCGGTATCCACGATCTCTCGCGCGTTGAACTTGCGGCAGCCAACAGCCTGCCTCGCTTTAACATGCCATTTGAACTGGGGCTCGACATAGCCGCCAAGGCATTCGGTGCAGGTGCGGTTCGACGCAAGCAGTTCCTTATCCTCGATTCGGCTCCGTACCGCTACCAGCAGTTCATCTCGGATATCTCGGGTCAGGACATTCGCTGCCACGACGGCTCACCGGATCGCGCCATCGACATCGTGCGGAATTGGTTGCGGAATGCTTCCGGGAGACGTCTCCTCGGGCCTGTGGCCATCAAGCGACAGTTTGCGCAGTTCGTTCAATGGTTGCCCGAGAATTGCGAAAGAAACGGGTTCGATCGCACCGATCTGCTTTTCATCGAGTACGTTGAGATGGCGCGGCAATGGATCGATACTTCGAATCGGGCCCCTGCCTGACGCTGCATCCGACGAGCGACACCGATGTTGTGCCAGGATCGAGCTCGTTCCGGAACGAGTTCCCTATTCGGCGCTCGCGGCTGAGCGGCACGACGTTAGCCGGTCCACCAACACCGGGAGTCAGATGAAACACGAAGACATGGGAGGAGGTTGTATGAAGCGCGCACGCGGGTGGTCCATTGTTGTCGCCGTGTCGTTGTTCGGGTTCTCCTCAAAGCCGGCCCTGGCGGTCAGCCCGTGGGCCGTTATGGTTTCCGGCGGGAAGCTTGGACAACCGATTCTTCTCCGAACGATCTGAAGAAGGCCTTCCCCCAAGCACACGGATGCGCTCAAAGCCCGGCACCAGACACCCGGGGGCCGCGCTGGACGCTCTGCACACGCTGATGGGCATTTGAGTTCTGCAAGTCGCCTAATACCGCAGCCGATGACGACGAAGGATAGGATGGGATGATGGTGCG
>JANMSA010000328.1:0-12357 GCA_031388865.1 Acidobacteriota bacterium
ACCAGCAACCAGCAACCAGCAACCAGCAACCAGCAACCAGCAACCAGCAACCAGTCACCAGTCACCAGTCACCAGTCACCAGCAACCAGAACCGAAACCATCTTTCGCTAGAATCCGCGGATGCGCCTGCTTCGCCGGATCATCATTTTTGACATCATCATTCTCAACATCGCCGTAGCGGCGACCGCACAGCAGATCGAACCGAAAGCCATCGACAGGCTGATGAGTGCCACGATCAAGGCGTGGGGAATCCCGGGCGGGGCGGTGGCAGTGATCCAGAACGACCGCGTTGTGCATGCGCAGGGCTATGGCGTTCGAGAGCTTGGAAGCCCGGAGCCGGTCACCGCGGATACGCTTTTTCAGATTGCATCCGCGTCCAAGGCCTTCACCACCACAGCGCTGGCGATGCTCGCTACAGACAAGAAGCTCTCTTTCGACGATCCGGTTCGCAAGCACGTCGACTATTTCCACTTGTCCGATCCCTGCGCGGACGGGAACGTCACCATCCGCGACATCGTCTCCCATCGCACCGGCCTTGGGCGTCATGACGAGCTGTGGGATGACACTCCGCTCACTCGCCAGGACGTGGTCCGGAGCATGGCCCACGTCCCCTTGTCGAAGCCATTTCGTTCGACGTACCAGTACCAGAACATCATGTTCATCACCGCGGGAGAGGCGGTCGCGCACACTTCCGGAGTCTCGTGGGACGACTTCGTTCGCACTCGCATTTTTGAGCCGCTCGGCATGACGCGCACGATCACCTCCGACGACGACTGGAACGCTGCCAGCCACGCCTCTGGTCATCGCTACGACGCAAGGTCCGGCAGCATCACACCGCGCCGCGCGTACGCGACGACCACCATCGGCGCCGGCGGCGCGATCAAGTCCTCGGCACGAGACATGGCCAACTGGGTGCGCTTCCACCTCGGCGGCGGCACGTTCAACGGAACCATGCTCGCGGACGCAGGGCATCTCGCGGAGACGAAGTCGCCGCAAACCCTCATGCGCATGGAAGGAATCACTGCGGAACTGTTTCCGGAGACGAATCTGCTCAGCTACGGCATGGGCTGGAACGTCCAGGACTACCGCGGCGAGCTGCTCGTCTCTCACGGCGGTGCGCTGAACGGCTTTCGCACGCGGGTCGATCTCCTGCCGAAGCGCAATGCCGGCTTCGTGGTGATGATCAACGCCGAGCGGGGCTACAGCCTGCTCGCTCTCCAGAACACCCTGGCCGACATGCTTCTCGGAAAACCGTCTCGCGACTGGAATGCCTACTACCTCGCCATCGACAAGAGACTCGACGACAAGGCGGTGCTGGACCGGCAGGAACACCTTGCGAAACGCGTCGCTGATACTCGACCCTCACGTCCGCTGCAGGAGTACACGGGGGAATACACCCACCCTGGCTACGGCACCGCCAGGGTGAGCAACGCCGAAGGCCGGCTCATCCTGCAATGGAACCGCATGACCGTTCCGCTGACTCACTATCACTACGATGTCTTCCGCGGTGAGGCCGAGGACTTTGGCTTTGAGGAGAACGTGCCGTTTGCTCTCAGCGAAGAGCACAAGATTCAGGCGCTGACGTTATTCGGGCAGCGTTTCGAGCGGAGATGACGTGAGCTTTGACGTCACTGCGCAAAACGCGTCACGAGCGAGTCGATGATCTTCACTGCGTCGCTGCCTTCGCCGGTGTGATGGTTGACGGCGATGGAGAAATAGCGGAACCGGCCATCCGGCATGGCGAGGATCCCGCCCAGCGCTGCCACGCCGTTGATCGTGCCCGTCTTCCCTCGCAGACGTTCTTCGAACGCCACCAGGCGGCGGCGCAGGGTGCCATCGTTGTTCGGCTGCGCGAGCGTCGACCACCAGAGAGCGCGACGTCCCGGCTCATTCATCCAGCGAAGAATGCCCACCGCCGCGCGCGCAGTCATGAGGTCGTCCGGCGCGAGACCCGATCCATCGACAAAGCGGAACGCACTCCCATCGATGCCGGCCTCGGACGTCAGGAACATGCGTTCGCGTGCGAGCGCTCCGTCATACGTCCCGTCCGCAGAGCGTTTCAGGAGCATTTCCGCGTAGAGATTGTGGCTGTTCTTCAGTACGGTCTGGAGCAACTGCGCAATGAAGGGCGAAGGCAAGTCGGCGATCTTCTCGCCGCTCCACTCGCGCGTCTCCGTGTTCACGCGCACTCCGTCTGCCGCGATGCCGCGAAGGAGGAGCGCCTCGCGCAGCGTGTTGCCCAAATGGAGGGCGGGATCGGGTGTCGCCCGATCGCCAGGCAGCTCGTTCTCTCCCCAGGCGATCGCGTCGACGGGGGCCGCGTAGTCGCTGCCGAGATTCCCATGCTTCCAGCCACCCGGCAGAGTGACGCGATCGAAGGCCGAGACATCGACCACGATGTCCCGCAGACGCGTGACCCCGCGCGCGCGCAGGGCGTCCGCGATGCCGTCGAAGTCGCCATCACGTTCATAGCGCCAGGAGCCGAGGGAGGGATCTCCGTCGCCGCGGACCACGAGATCGTCGCCGTCGCGGACGATGGTCGTGTGCAGTTGCGCGGAAGGGCCGAGGCAGGCCGCGATGGTGGCCGCCGCGAAGAGCTTGCGGTTGGACGCTGGCACCATCAGCTTCTCCGCGTTCTGCGAATGGACGACGCGGCCATCATCGTCCTCGACATGGATTGACCAGAGCGCTTTGTCGAACGGCGGCTGGTTGGTTTCAGCGACCGGACTGAGCTCTGAAACCGAGACATTCGCAGGCGGTGCTGTCGTCGTACACGCCGCGGTGAGAAGAACGGCTGCGATCAGGAGTTTCAGGCGAACGACCATTCGGCGAAGTTCTCTCCGTGCTCGAGGTTGTGGTGGACGGCGTCCAGGAGAATCGCCGCCTGTCCGGCGGAAAGACGGCGGGCGTAGAGGTGAGCGAGGAGGGTCTGAGCGTAGTCGCGCGCGAGAGGGTACGGCACGACGCGCCGGCTGGGAGCGCGCGGACCGGCGGGCGGAAAGCCGGCGCTCCGAATCAGCACCGGCTGCACATGGTCAGGTGCACCCTGATGGGCGGCGACGCGCTCGAGCAGCGTCTCCAGCGTCGCACTGTCCTCTGTTTCGGCGTTCGTGACCAGCTCCCACACCGGCATGCGCAGCAGCGCGTAACGCCCCTTCTCGCCGAGGTGCGGAAGAAGCGCGAGTGCGGTGTCGAGCATGAGCAGCGCGTCGCCGTGTGCGAGTTGGCCAAGAGGGGTTTCTGCGTCGTGCAGTCGCGCCGCGAGCCAACGCTCCGCTCGGAGGCGATCTCCCTCAGCCATCGCCTCGCGCAGCTCCTCGATCGCTCCGGTGGATGGCTCGGGAGGGTCGAGGATCGGTGGTTCGCTCCAGGGCTGGCGGCTCTCCGCCGCGTACCTCGCACAGGCCACGATCATCTCCGTCCAACCCTCCCCGAGCTCGTCGCGTAGCTCGTAAGTCGCACGGCACGCCATCACCGCGCGTTTCGCGTGTTGCGAGGGAGCGTACGCAAGAACCGCGAACCGGGTCACGGAAACCCAGAGCTCCTCGACCGAATGCGATTCGAGAAAGGACTGCGCCGCCACGGGGATGGCGTTGAGATCGCGCTCGATGAGCGCCTCGTAGTTCAACGGGTCGTGGTGGTGCTCATGGTCGTGCTCACCGTCGTGGTCGCCGGACCGGGGGCCGGCACCTCCGTCGAGGTCGCCGTGATGGTATCCGTCGCCCCGCCGCTTTCGCCATCGGTGCGGCTGTCTTCGATGTCCACGGTCTGCGTCATGGCATCGGTCTCCGTGGGCTGCGGCTGGGGCTGTGCCGGTGCGATCGTCGCGCTGTTCTCGCCGCCCGCGGTCGCGCTTTCCTTCTTCCCACAGGCGACGATCGCAGTGAGAAGCAGGAGGACGGCCACCAGGCTGCTCATGGTTGAACTTTTCACGAAAGAACCTCTCTCTTTGACGGATCGTTCTACGACTTCGGCTCTCTGCAATTTCGATACAATGCGCGTCCTATGTCGAATCGCAGGCGAGTCGGCGTGTTCGGGTGGGGAGTCGTAGCGCCGAAATCACCGAATATCGATGTCTTTGAACGCAATCTCGAACAGCCCGGCACGTGGCTCTCCCCTTACGAGGGTTACGGTCAGTCGAACTTCCTCGTTGGCACGCCTGAGTTCGATTTCGAAACATACCATGCGTGGTTCGACAGCCGGTTTCCGCCGGCCAAATTCGGACAGCTGAAGGACAAGATGGGACCCATGGTGCAGTTCGCCATCGGCGCTTTCATCCAGTCGCTGGAACAGAATCCCGGCATCGAGCAGCACCTGCAGTCCCTCGGCATGAGGTGCCATATTTACGTCGGCACCGGTCTCGGCGACATCACAGTCACTCAGCGGGAGGCGCTCGCCTACGAGCGCTCGCTACGGCGTTGGAACGAGTTCTGGAGTGCGCCGGATCGCTGCGCTCCGCGGCGGCGTCACGCAGAGGGAGAACTCGATCCGGCGGCGCCTCGGGATCCCTCTGAACTCCCCCTCGGCTCGGAGCTCTGGATCGAGGCAAAACACGACTGGGAAGCGCACTGGGCCGCGAAGAGCGACGTGCTGGGCGAGTACCTCACCGAGGCGCGAACCATCCATGCGGAGCCGGTGCCGCCTTCGTCAGGCTCCGCAAAATTGTCGCTGATCCGTCAGAAACTGAGCGGCATCCGCACCTTGAACAGGAAGTGGGGATGTCCGGAGGAACCGTGGGCCGCGGTCTCCCCGAACCTCCTCTGGAACATCCCGAACATCCCTGGAGCCCAGATTTCCATGCTGGGGAAGATCGTCGGGACCACCATTGCGCCACTCGCCGCCTGCGCCTCCTTCGGGGCCGCCCTGAAGATGGCGGTCGATGCGATTGATCGCGGGGAGGCGGAGGCGGTGGTGGTGGGCATGACCGACCCGCCCCCTCACGCGATGGTCATCTCCGCTTTCTACAACGCCAATGTTCTCTCCGCTGACGCGGATGTGTCGCGTCCGTTGACGGGCCTGAAGGGTACGCACGTGGCGGGCGGCGCGTGCGTCTGGATTGTTGGAGACGCCGAGGCGCTGATGGCGCGAGGCTTCACCCCGGTGGGAATGGAGATCATCGGGGTGGGGGCGTCTGCCGACGCGCACCACATCATCACGCCATCCAAAGGTGGGCCGCAACTGGCGATCAAAGCGGCGCTCGAGAACATTCAGCTCGAAGACATCACCACGTGGGACATGCACGCGACGGCAACGCCGGGCGACGCCACAGAGATCGAGAACTCGCTCGAGATGCTGCATCCGGACGTCATCTTCACGGCACGCAAAGGCACCTTTGGACACGGAATGTCGGTCGGCGGCGGATGGGAGCTGACCGCGCAACACCTGGGCATGTCCAGGGGAAAGCTCTATCCCATGCCGCTGACCGAGGGCGAGCTCCATGCTGACGTGCAGGTGCACACCGCAAAATTCGTAGACGAAAAAGGCTGCGAGATCGCGACCGGATACAGCGGCAAGCTGAGCATGGGTGTAGGGGGCATCAACTCCTGCGTGATCTCGCGTCCGTGGCCAGAAAAGCCCTGAGCGAAGCGAATGGGTAGTCCTGACGTCCCCGAGCGGAGCAAAGGATCCGGCTCAGCACACCCGTTCGCTTCGCTCAGAATTCAACGGGACAGAGAATGAAAAAGGCGGGCCGCGAGGCCCGCCTTTGGTTTCGCACTGGGTGCGGATTTAGGACACGGTGACGTTCTGAGCCTGGAGGCCCTTCGGGCCCTGGGCGACGTCGAACTCGACCTGCGCACCCTCCTGGAGGGAGCGGAAGCCAGCGCTCTGGATGGACGAGAAGTGCACGAAGACATCCTCGCCACCCTCGGTCGTGATGAAACCAAAGCCTTTCGCATCGTTAAACCATTTGACTGTTCCGGACTGACGCATTGGTGAATCTCCTTTTCGTAAATATCAGCTGCCCGACGGAGATCCACAATGCTGCGTATCTCTTGGAGCGTCAGTCGCAACGCGACTCCCCCACCTTGCATTCCTAGAAATTCAACTGAATGATGGCAAATGTGGCTCCCTGGGGGTCCGCGACCACTGAAAACTTGCCAACGTTGGGCACCTCGCTAGGTGCCAGACGGACCGTCGCGCCAAGCGATTGCGCCTGCTGAGCACTCCCTTCGCAGTCCTCGACGGCAAAATAAGGGAGCCAGTACGAGGGCGCCGGGTCCTGGCTCAGCATCATGCCGCCGACGGTCTGCCGCCCGAGAGCGAAATCGGTGTAGTCCGTCGAATCCTTCAAGCGCCAGTCGAAAAGCGTGGAGTAGAACGTCTTCGCAGCGGCGAGGTCGTGCGCGTGCAATTCGTTCCAGCAGAGGGTAGCGGGCTCATCGCGTACCCCGACGCCGATGTGCGACCGCCCCTGCCACGTCGCGAATCTCGCCCCCTGAGGATCCGTGAGCACGGTCATGCGTCCGAAGTCCCAGACGTCCAGCGGTCCGCTGATCAGTTTCGCGCCGAGTCTCTTCGCCTGCTCGGTCGAGGCGTCGGCATCCGCTACGGCGACATAGCTCAGCCAGTGAGACTGCAGGCCCAGCGTCTGTGGTCCGATCGGGTACATCGCCGCGCAGTCCGCACCGTCCTTCCTGAAAATGCTGTAGACCTCACCATCACCCATGGGTGCTTGATCGACTTCCCAGCCAAAGAGCTCGGTGTAAAACGTTTGCGCCACGCGCATGTCGCTCGTGCCGAGCTCGATCCAGCAGAACGTTCCAGGGAAATGTGCAGTGACGATGGGCATGGCTTGGCTCCTGAGATTGTCCGTTGGATCACTTCCGCTCACCTCGTTGTCAGTTCCCGGCTGTCGGTTGTCCAAGCAGATTGTGCCCCGGCGACCGCGGCTCGTGATCGACAGCGTGCAGGAAACGACGACCGCCCTGGGCATCCGGTCTCGCGGAGAGGGCGGAGACTCGGCCAAATCGCAAACGTGGTGGTCGCGCTGTGCAGAGACAACCAATCACGTTCACGAGAAGGCAGGACAGGCACCCGGAACGACCGTCCCGAGTGCCCGCTTTCTGAGAGTTAGAACGTGAACGTGACGCGCGTGTAGATGAAGCGGCCGTTCATGCCAAACGGGGAGTTACTCGGATAGGTGAACTGACCGAAGTTGCTCTGAGCCGTGAAGTTGGTTGTGCCCGCTCGGAACACGCGGTTTTTGTCCGGGAACCTGTCCAGGAGATTCTCGACTCCGGCGGCGAACGTGTACCGGCTCCAGCGGTACGCGACTTCCGCATCCGCCAGCCACTGCGCTCCGTAAACCTGATCATCCAGTGGCTGCGCCGCCTGTCCCGTCACCGGCACGAGCGCTGTGAAGCTGCAATACTCGCCGTAACGGCTCTCTCGCAGCGTGGCGGTCCATGAGTTGCGGTTGAAGCTCTGCATCAACCGGACGTTGTCTTCCGGCTGGCCGCATTCCACCCGACGGCGTTCGATGCGGTCGAAAAGAACCTCGCCGAGACCATCCAGCTGTGAGGGGGTCCTGACGGTGCCCACGACGTCCGTCACGTTGTGGCTGTAAGCGGCGGAAAGATCGAGGCGGCCGCCCATGGCCGCACGCTGATAGTTGCCCACCAGGTCGTAACCGTTGGTCTCCGTATCGATTGCATTCGTAAAGAATCGTGCGCCGGTGGCGCCCAGTGGCTGGATGAGTGGCAGAACGCGCGCACCGGTGAAGTTCCCGGAGAACACGATGCGGTCCTCGATGTCGATGTGGAAGTAGTCCGCGGTGAACTCGAGGTTTGCCAGCGGCTGCCACACCACACCGCCGCTGAAATTTCTCGACTTCTCAGCCTTGAGGTCCGTCGCGCCGAGAATACGGGCGATGGGCGTATCGACGCGATACGTTCCGACCTGGAACGCCTCCAGAACGCCCGCCGAGTTCGCGAGGAAGTTGGTGCTGATCGCCGAGAAGTTGCCCTGGCTCAGCGACGGCGCCCGGAAGCCGGTGCTGGCCGAGCCGCGCAGGATCAGCTGCTGGATCGGCGAGTAGCGCGCCGTGATTTTTCCGTTGGTGGTGTCGCCGAAGTCGCTGTAGTCTTCATAGCGCCCGGCGATGCCGAGGCGCAGCTTCGGGAGGATGTCTCCTTCGAGGTCAACGTAGACGGACTTGGCGTTGCGCGTGGCATCCACCTCGTTCGAAGGCTGGAATCCGGGGAACACCTGCGCACCGGCGGCAGCCACACCGCCGTTCCGATCGCGTACTCCGCCATTGATGTACGAGTTGGGCTCTCCTGCCTGCTGATTGAACCCGTCGCGCCGGAACTCCACTCCCATGGCAACGTTCAGTGGTCCTGCCAGCCCCCCGACCGTGAACGGACGGGAGACGTCGAGATTGGCGGTCCAGAGGTCATCGCCGAGGGAGCCCGAGTAGAACCGGGTCTGGTTCGGCGGGACGGTCGGTCCGAGCGACACATTCAGCGAATCCGTCACATAGAAGTCGAACTCGTTCTTCCCATACCCTGCGCTGACGTCGTAGAACCAGTTCGACAACTCGCCCCGTGCACCGGCGGTGAGCGAGGCGTCGGCGATGCGCGGCTGAATCAGCGGCAGATAGCCGAGCGGATAAATCTGCGGCCAGTTCTGGACCTGGATCGCCCGCCGATAGAAGCCACCATGAGAACCATGCCGGTTGCTGTATCCGCCAAATGCATAGAGGAACTGCTTGCCATCCTCGGTCAGGGGCATATTGAAGTTGGCGAAGATCATCGAGTCGCGGGCGTACGAGTCGCCCCAATGCACGGTCGGCTGATCCACAGCGTTGTTCTTCGCGTCTCCGGCGACGATCTGGTCGCGCGGATCGGCACCGGCCCGATTCGTATCGTAGCGAACGCGATAGTTGCCGGTGAGCGCCAGGACACCACGACCGATCCCCCACCCGCCGTTGGCACTGAGGTCCAGCATCTCCCCATCGCCATGAGTGGTCATGCCGGTCTTTGCGGCGAAGGTCAGCGGCGCGACGTCGGACTTCAGGACGAGATTGATGACACCGGCGATGGCGTCGGAACCGTACTGCGCGGCCGCCCCATCACGAAGGATCTCTACGTTCTGGATGGCTGCGGCGGGAATCGCGTTCAGATCGACCCCGCTCGAGCCACGCCCTACGGAGTTGTTCGCGTTGACCAGCGCGCTGGCGTGCCGGCGCTTTCCGTTGACCATGACCAGCAACTGATCCGGCCCCAGGCCGCGCAGTGTGGCAGGACGGACGCTGTCCGTGCCGTCGGTGATCGTCGGCCGGGGGAAGTTGAACGAAGGCGCCATCTTCTGGATGATCTGATTCGTCTCCGTCGAGGGGGAGCTCTGGATCTGCTCCTGCGAGATGACGTCGATGGGGACGGCCTTTTCCTGCTCGGCCCCGATGGCCCGTGATCCGACGGTGATCTCCTGCCCGAAGGAGACGTTCATGGTGAAGTCATGGGTCGCTTCGCCGCGACTGGTGTCCACGGTCGCGATGCGCGGCTGAAAACCCTGCAGCGTTGCCACCACGCGGACCAGGCCGCGCGTCGGAACTGAAAGTTCGTAACGGCCTTCCCCATCGGTCACGGCATTCACGGCATCGACCGTTACCGTCACGCCGGGCAGTGCCGCTCCATCCGGCAACACCACCCGCCCTCGAATGATCGACGACTGCGCGGCAAGGGGAAGGGTGAACAGGACGATCAGGGAGAGCAGGAGAAAAACACGACGGCACATCGGCATCGAAATGCTCCTTTCGCGGCGTTTTGATGGATTGTCCAAAGTATACGCCGTGCGCCGCAACCTGCGAGCGGCGTTCGCGTAACACCAGCATGAGAGAAGTCGTCGTCCTCCTGCACGGTCTCGGACGCACGCCGCTGTCGATGCTCGCACTTGCCGCCGGCGCGCGACGCCGCGGATACCGCGTCATCAACTGGCACTACCTTTCGACATGCTCGACGATCGCTGCACATGCAGCGGCATTCGCCCGCGACGTCGCTCCACGCCTCGCATCCGCGCCCAGGGTGCATTTCATCACGCACTCCCTGGGGGGGATCGTCGTCCGGCAGTTCCTCAACACGCACGCACTGCCGAATCTGGGACGCGTGGTCATGCTCGCGCCACCCAATGGCGGCAGCGAGGTCGCGGACGTGCTGCGCCGCTGGGTGCCGCAGGCCCGCGAGCTCGGCACAGACGAAGCGAGCGTGCCGCGTTCGCTTCCTTGCGCGGACTTTGCGCTGGGCGTGATCGCCGGCTCCCGCAGCCACATCCCACTCTTCGCGCGCTGGATGCGCTCTGTGCCCAACGACGGCGTCGTGGCTGTCGAGCGTACCCGTCTGGAGGGGATGATCGACTTCGTAGTGCTGCACCGCACACACACCACACTCCCGTGGTCACGCGACGCAATCGAGGAGGCCTTCCGGTTCGTGGCAGAGGGACGGTTCAGCGGGAGTCGCCGGTGAGTACTCGGCGGGGCGCAAGTTGTCGGTTCTCAGTTGTCGGTTGTCCGTGACTCTTCGCCCGGGCGACAACGCACTGACAACGACAACCGACAACTCACAACCGCGCTCTGAGTTAGGGCGTGGCCGCTGGAGGCGGCCCGTAGGGTAGAGAAGATGGAGTGACCCGCCCGCTCAATGTACCTTTTCGTGGGTTGAACCCGAGAGGAACAGAGCCACATACAAGGAGGAACGGGTCATGAGCATTATCCATTGGATTGGGATCGACGATCACGCGGACAAGTGGACGATTGCGCAGTACCAGGACGGCAAGGATCGACCGAGCAAGGAGTACGAGCTGGTTCCCGACAAGAAGGGCTACCAGCGGCTTCTGAGCTTCCTGAAAGGACTCGACGGCGAAGTCCGGATCGTCTACGAGGCCGGCCCGTGCGGGTACGACCTGTACCGGCGGTTGACCAAAGCGGGGCTGAACTGTCAGGTGGCAGCGCCGGCACTGACGCCGAGGAAGCCCGGACAGAGAGTGAAGACCAACCGCCGGGATGCGGCCAAGCTCGCTCGTTATCTTCGCGCAGGGGAACTGACCATGGTGGTCGTTCCGAATGACGACCGAGAGTCACTTCGGGATCTTGTCCGAACACGCGCCTCGGTGCAGAAGGATGTCGGTCGGATCCGAAAGCAGATCATTCATCTGCTGCTTCGATATGGCCACCGATACCGCGCCGGACAGTCGTGGACGCTTCGCTTCTGGACGTGGTTGAAGGCAATCAACCTTGAAGGTGAACACAGCCGGTTCGTCTTGACCGAGATGATTGGTGAGCTCCAGCACCGTGTCGAACAACTCAAACGATTCGATCAGCGGTTAGAACTGGCGGCACAAAAGGCCGAGTACATCCCGTATCTCAACGCGCTACGAACGCTGCGAGGGATCGGCACGATCTCGGCGATGACGATCCTCTCTGAGTTCGGAGACCTGAGGCGGTTCGGCGCGGCGCCACAGCTCATGGCGGCGGTCGGCGTAGTCCCGTCGGAGTACAGCACGGGTGACAAGACCACTCGCATGTCCATTACCAAGACAGGCAACGCCCACGTGCGTCGCATCGCGGTGGAGGCAGCCTGGCACTACCAACGCCGGCCTGCGACGGGACGCGTGCTGGCGTCACGAAGGAAAGGCCAACCGCAGGCCATCGTGGACATCGCCGAAAAGTGTGAGAAGAGATTGCACGCACGCTTCCACCGGCTGACGAGCCGGAACAAGAAGTCGACCGTCGCGGTGGTGGCCGTAGCTCGAGAGCTACTCGGCTTCATCTGGGCGATCGGGCAGAACGTCCATCCCTAACGAACCAGTAAACCAACATCTGTGCAGCCGCGCCGTCGACCGAGGGTTCCGGCAATCGAAAGGAGAATCCTCGCCACCGGCTATTACTGACACGAACACACCCGTGACTCACGAAGGTAGATCGAGGCAGCTCCCGACGGACACATGTCGTGCGGTAACCAACCCGCGTATAACAGTGTGATCATCGTCGCTGCATTCTCCTCGGTCGACGGGACGGCTGGACCAACAGAACGAGAATCAAAAGCAAAGGCTCATCTAGGGAAAAAGCAAAATCAAAGGCAGCCACGACACTGGTGACTTGACAAGGTCACTCCATATCAGCCGGTGGTGAGAGCAAAGCGAGCGACCACCAGACTGCATCGGCAATGGAGATCGACCCTGAAGGGGCGCGTACGGGTTCACATTCGGAGGCGGATCGCCAGTTCCTCCGCGACCCCTGCCGGGGTCGTCATCCAGGGTCGTGACCGACCGGTGGTGGGGGGGGGGGGGGGCCCCCCCCGGCGTGTGTGTGTGTGGGGGTGGATTAAACCCGGGGGGGGGGGGGGGTGTTTTTTTGTTTTT
>JANMSA010000342.1:0-1974 GCA_031388865.1 Acidobacteriota bacterium
GAATGATGACGCGAGCATGCGCGGTGAGAGCCGGGGCCACGGAGAACCAGGTGCCGGCGTGGTCATTCGCCCCGTGAATGAGAACGACAGTCCGGTCGCCATCGCGATGCGCGTCGTTCTCCGCGGTCCACCACACCACCCCAGCCCTCGACTGGCGTACGAAGCCAGCGGCGGCGAGGACCCCACGCGTCATCCGAACGTAGTCGGCGGTGGACTCAATCGCCAAAGAGACGCGCCTCCCGGATGGGCATTCGGAACGCCGCGGCGGCCTGGTTGTAGCCGACGCCTGATCCAACCATGACCACCAGATCACCCGCTTTGATCTTCCTCTGCTGCAACGCGTCGTCGAAGGCCATGGGGATGCAAGCGGATCCGGTGTAGCCCCATCGCTCCATGATCATGTGCGTCTTCTCCAGCGGCAGGCCAAGGTTCTTCATCACCAGTTCGATGGTGGGCTTGCGCACCTGGGTGAAGATCACGAAGTCGATCTCGCCGACAGCGAAACTTCCGTTCTCCGCGACCTTGCGGACGAGCCTCGGCCACCCTTCGTTGTTGATCTCGGGGGGATAGCGCTCGATCATCTTCACCTGATGACGCCCGTCCTGCACCGCGGCCGCCGAAAACGGCTCGACGGTGCCCCCGGCCGGGATGAGCCATTTCTTGGCAAACGTGCCGTCCGCCTGAAACGCCGCGGAAATGAAACCAGCCGCGTCACTTCGCTCCAGGATCGCAGCCCCTGCACCGTCTCCGTAGAAGAACACCATGGGATCCGTTTCCGCGGCGAGCTTGTGCATCTGGTACACCGCGACGACGAGCACCGTCTTCAATCCCGGATTCGTTGCCATCAGTCCTGCGGCGTTCGCCATGGCCGTGGGAAACGATGCGCACGCGCAGCCGACGTCGAACGTGCCGGCGTTCTTCGCACCGAGCTTCGCCTGCAGGACCACTGACGTCGCCGGTGTGATGTAGTCGGGCGAGTCCGTCCCCAGAATGATCAGGTCCAGATCCTCGGCCGTTTTCCCTGCGCGCTCCAAGGCCTGCATGGACGCGCGTAGCGCCAGGTCCGACGCCGACCAGTCCGCGGGCGCATACCAGCGGCTCATGATTCCTGTGGACGCTTCCATCTTGTCCACGAACCCGGGCGCCTGGTCATGGAAGCGCGCGCGCAGTGCGTCGTTCGTGATCTCGATCGGGGGGAGATAGATCCCCGTGCTGACAATGTTCGCGCAGGACATTACGTCCCCGTCACCAGCCCGCCGTCCACGGAGAGCACTGCGCCATGAACGAACTTCGCAGCATCGCTGGCGAGCCACACGTAGGCGTTGGCGATGTCTTCCGGCTCGCCGACTCTGCCGAGGGGCGTCTTCACGGCCATGCCGTCGAGCACCTTCTGGGGCATGGCTTTGACCATGTCCGTGGCGATGAACCCGGGTGCGACGGCATTGACGCGGATGTTGTATTTGCCCAGCTCGCGCGCCCAGGTCTTCGTAAAGCTGATCACACCCGCCTTTGTGGCGGCGTAGTTGGTCTGACCGAAGTTCCCGTACAGGCCGACGACGGAAGACGCGTTCAGCACGACGCCGCCGCCTGTGCGGATCATGTGCGGCACGACAGCGCGTGTACAGAGAAAGACGCCCCGCAGATTCACCGCCAAGACCGCGTCAAAGGTCGCGTCATCCATCGTCGAAAGCACCGCGCCATCCTTCCACTTGACGAGCTGCGCGTCCCGCAGAATGCCGGCGTTGTTGACCAGGACATCGATGCGGCCATGCTCCGCGACGATCTTCTCCGTCGAGGCGTTGACCACTTCGGTTCGCGTCACGTCCACATCCGGCACATCCCAGACGACGACCTTTGCGCCTTCCTGCTCGAAGGCCTGGACCGTGGCCCGTCCGATTCCCGCCGCGCCACCCGTGACTACGACCACTTTGTCTTTCAGATTGAGGTTCATGCGTTGAAGTTCCCGCTTGTCAG
>JANMSA010000410.1:0-14268 GCA_031388865.1 Acidobacteriota bacterium
CGAACGTCGTGCTCACTGGTTCGAACGCGTGAATGAGAGCTTCCGGAAACCCGGCGTGAAACTTCAGCGATGAGGATCCGTCGTTCGCACCTACGTCCAGAATCGTTCGAATGGCCATGCCACTGTTCGCAATGTCGTTGCAGTCATCACGACCGTGAGGCCGAGTGCTGTACACCTTCACGTGAAACTTGCGTTCGAACGCCTGTTTCACGATTTTCCGGACGGACTTCATCGCCGCCATTCTAAAGGCAAGCCGGGGTGGACGACCTGCGCGCCAGGGCGCCACGATCACGCCTGGCGGGAGGATCGCGTTGGGCGTGCAATTGTTTTCTCCAGTGCGAGCTGGAGCCGGTCCCAACGATTCAGCATACGGATCCCGAAATATCCAGGAAGTTTCAGACCGTACTGGATTCGCGCCGCAGCGAGTTCGCGCTCCCACACATCGCGATGCCTGGAGTTTTTCGCCTCTTCGTGCACCCGAATGCACCCGAGATACTCCGATGTCTTGCGGAAACGTCCTTTTCTCCACATGCGGAAGAAGAGGTCGTAATCGAGGATGAAGAACTTGCTGCGGTCGATCCCGCCCGCCTTCTCATAGAGCTCACGACGCCAGAAGCAGCATTCCTGAGCCATCGGCTGCCCGATTGCCCAGTGCGCTCTGGTCAGGTGCCACGGCCAGATGTGCCGGCCGATCACGCCGCCATTGGCGTCGATGACCAGGCGATTGCCGTAGACGAAATCTGTCGAACGATGCTTGCGAAACAGCTTGCCGACCGTTCGGAGGCTTCCCGGCAGGAAGATGTCGTCGGAGTTCAGCCAGCAGAAGATCTCGCCTGTTGCCATCTCGAACCCAGTGGCGATCGCTTCCGCCTGGCCACCGTCCTTTCTACTGTGCCAGTACGTCAGCCATGGCTCGTAGCGGCGAACGATCTCCACCGAGTCGTCGGTGCTGCCGCCATCGAGCACGAGGTGCTCCAGGTTCGGATAGTCCTGAAGGATGACGCTCCGGAGAGTGGCCTCGAGATAGGCGCCCTGGTTGTAAGAGGGAGTGACGACGGTGATGCGTGGCCAGAGAGCGCCCTCCGTCGCGACGCTGCGAGGTGTGTCGTCCCATGGCCAGCCGGTCCTGCCTGGTGGTCGTGCGGGCATTTTCATGCGGGCACGCGCCCCTGCTCCCGCACTACGATCTGCCGATACCACTCCAGAAATCGTGCGGCCTGACGTCCGACGGTGAACTCGTTCCGCACGTGATGCAGGCCATTCTCTCCGAGCTGTCGCGCGAGCACGGGATCGCGCAGGAGAAGGTCGGCCGCGTCGGCGAATCGTCGCGGGTCCGCCTGCGGAACGAGCACACCCGTGGCTTCCGTGCGCGGATGCGTGCGGATTCCTTCGGGCGACCAGGGGCCCTCCAGTCCGTGAATCTGCTCCGGAATGCCACCCACGGCCGTCGCGACTACCGGCGTTCCACATGCGCGCGCTTCGAGCAACACGTTTCCGAACGACTCGACTTTGGCTGCATGGAGATACACATCTGCGGCGCGATAGTAGTGGGCGAGGGTGCTCTGCGATTGGAACGGGACGAAGCGCAGCTCCGCGCGGCCGATCGTTTGTGATGCGGCCGTCTCGCCCACCGCGAGAACGATGAGCGGCTGCCGCCAATCGCGGCTCCCCAGGATCGCGACAGCTGCCCGGAGCGTCTCGAAGTCTTTCCAGACATTGAAGCGCAGTCCGTTCGCCGCGACGAGCAGTACGTGAGCGCCCGCGGGAAGGCTGAGCTCTGCTCTCGAGGCCTGGCGATCGCCCGGGTCGAAGCGGCTGGTGTCGACGCCGTTGGGAATGACTCTCCTCTCGATAGCTGCCGCTGCGATGATTGATTCATCGACGCGGTCCATCATCCATTGCGACGCCGTAGCTACATAGAGCCTGCTGTTCGCGAGGATGTCGCGCTTGCGAACCCAGTTGAATGCGGTCGCATCCTTTTTCACGGACGGATACAGAGTCAGGTCGGGACACGTACCGCAGCCGCTCTTCCAGCGGTCGCAATCGAGAGAGAAAGCGCAGTGTCCGCTCATCAGCCATCCGTCGCGCACATTGAGGATGGTCGGTACTTCCCTGCTGAGAGTGGGAAGCACGCGTAGATCGAAATAGTCCCCATGCAGGTTGTGCAGATGGACGATGTCCGGACGACGGGGCGGAAGATCGAGGAGTCGCGATGTGCCGGGAAATGCGAAATCCTCGCGTCCGCGCTCCACTGCGAGCGAGCGGCCCGGCTCCGCGAGACGCCGCAGAAGTGCCGTCAGCCGGCCCATGCCGCGGACGCGATGAACGAGGCCCTGGGGATCCGCGCGCACGCGGTCGAGCACCCGCACCGCAACATTGCGGTACTGGTCGCTGGCCAGAAGGAACGCATCCGACTGCTCTCCCGTTTTCCGATATCCGACGGCAAGCCACGCTTCCTGCCCCAACCGGCGGAGCTCCTCCACCAGGTTGCGGGCGGAGCGTTCGGCGCCTCCGCCTACGTCGCTCAAAGAGACCTGCAGAATCCGCAAGGGAGTTGCACTCACGGCGTCACTCCGTACTTGCTCATCCACTCGATGAGCATGAGGTACGCCCACACGCGAAGGCCGGGGCGGCGCCGGTCTTCGAGATCGGAAAGGACGCTCCGCAGGAACGGCGGTGCGAAGACGCTTTGCGCCTGAGCAGATGAAAATGCATGACGGGCGCGGTCGCGGATCGGTCCGATCAGCCACGACTGGAGTGGCAATTCGAACCCGGTCTTCCGCCGCGCCAGAACTTCCGGCGGGAGGAGATCACGAACAGCGTCGACGAGAACCGGCTTGTTGCCTGCCGCGTTCAGTTTCAATTCCGCTGGAAGAGCGAACGCAAATTCGGCCAGGACGTGATCGAGCAGCACCGGCCTCACTTCCAGTGACGAGTGCATCGCCATCGCGTCTGCGTCGCGGAGCAGCGTGTCCACGAGGTAGCGATTCACCTCCACGTAGGATGTTTGCGCGACCGGATCGAGGCCCGGGCGCAGCAACGGCTCGTACAGCGAGGAGAGCGGCCGCCGGGAGGTTCTTTCGGCAAGGTCGGAGTTCGCGATCGAGCTGCGCGTCACTTCGTCGGCGAGACTGCGGAGCTCCGCGTAACGCGTAGCGCGTCCCGCCACCAGGAAGTCCCGGTCGTCGAGAAAGCGGCCAGGCACTCGTCTCACGAACTTTCGGCGCAGCGAATGTGCGGGCCCGAGGCGTTCGTCCCAGCGGGACGCTCTGCGGAATCGGCGGAAATGCGGGTATCCCGCAAAAAGCTCATCGCCGCCAAGACCAGAGAGGGCGACTTTCAACGTGGCGCCAGCGGCCTTCGAAACGACGAACGTGTTTGTACCGTCGAGGCTGGGCTGGTCTGTCGCGGTCACCAACTCGTCGAACAGTCCTGCGATCTCCTGGCCGGAGATCACGACCTCGTGATGGTCCGTATTGAACTTCGCGGCAGAGAGTCTTGCCCACGGCCGCTCGTCCGCGACGCTGTCGTCATCGGCGAAGCCGACGGAGAACGTACGGATGCGGGATCCGCTTTCGCGAGTCATGAGCCCCACGACGGCCGTCGAGTCGATGCCTCCGCTGAGGAACGCGCCGACCGGGACATCAGCGATCATGTGTAGCCGCGTCGCCTCGGCAAGCATTACGCGGAGCTGTCGCGCCGCTTCGTGTCTGCCGATCCCACGCAGACCGCGTCTCCACTGCTCACTCGCCTCGGCCAGATCCCAGTAGCGGCCGGACTCCACCGTCAGGTCGCGCCGGACGTGCATGATGGAGGCAGGGGGGAGCGCCATCACGCCACGTAATGCGGTGCGCGGCTGGGGGATTGAACCGAGCGCGATGTAGTCCCAGAGCGCCTCGACGTCGAACCGGCGGTCGCACTGCTCTGCGGCGAGGAACGCCGTCACCTCCGAGCCGAAGATGAACTTGCCCGGCTGCTGCGAGAAGTAGAGAGGCTTGATTCCCAGCCTGTCGCGCGCAAGGAACAGGATCGTGTCCTTCTGCCCATGCGCATCGCGATCGTAAATTGCGAACGCGAACATCCCGCGCAGTCGCGAGACACTCGCTTCCTTCCATTCTGCGAACGCGGCAACGACGATCTCGGTGTCACTGTGGGAAGCGAACACGTGTCCGAGCGCCTGGAGCTCGCTGCGCAGCTCGCGGTAGTTATAGATCTCGCCGTTGAAGATAATCTGGTAGCGACCGCTCGCGTACGACATCGGGTTATGGCCGCAGGCGCTCGTGTCAATGATACTCAGCCGGCGGTGGGCCAATGCGATGCGCGACCCCGCGTCGAAGAAGACTCCAGAGTCGTCGGGTCCGCGGTGGGCCATGGCGCTGCTCATGGCGACGACGGCATCGGGCGACGAAAGACCGGCGGTACCGGCGATTCCGCACATCGCTCAGGTCTTCCGGCGGCGCACCGCCCCTTTTACGATTCGCTTTACGAAGCGCAGCGAGCGAAGCGCAGGATCGATCTTTCGCCGAAAGCGTGCCCGCGGCGAGTCGGCGGCCTTGATGGCCGCACCCCCGAAGTTCTTGTCGAACTGATGAGCGTCGGCTGCGGCATTGCGAAAAACGAAGGGTGGATGATGAATTTCCTCCATCACACCCACGGCAGGCCTGGACAGGGGCGCTTTCGTGTGTGTTGCGTCCGGCCCCCAGCCGTCGTTCATCACGAGGTTGACGCTCGGTAGAGCCGCCAGGCCCGACTGACTCCAGCAGGCGAAGTTCCACTGATAGTCCCAGATCTCACGCGCTTCGACGAGCCCATCGAAGATGCCTGTCCAGTACGAACGCTCGTAAGGATCACAGCACACGGTCTCCAGCAGGCCGGCGGCCTTGGACTCCGGCCATCGCTTCATCGACCAGTCAAAGTGAAGCCACGCTCTCCGCCACGTCGCCCAGCCGGAAGCATGTGTGTATTTCGAGAAGTAGTAGCTGTAGCCGGTCTCCGAGACGGGACCGACGAAGTTGTTCCCGCTGATGTGCATGACCCGTTCGTCGTTGCGGTAGAACTGGAGCAGCTCTTCGCAGAACGGAAAGAACGACTGGTTCGGAAGGCAGTCGTCCTCGAGAATGATCAGATCCTCCACGAGAGAGAAGGCCCAGTCGATGGCCGTGTAGACGCGTACCCCGCAGCCGAGGTTCACGTCGGAGAAGTTCGTGGTGACCTCGCAGTCCCACTGGAATTCGTCGAGCACAGCCCGGGTCGCGGCGCAGGCCTCGGCCTCACCCGCCGTTCGCGGTCCGTCGGCGGCGATGAGCAGTCTGGCCGGTTTTGCTTCGGCGATCGCCGCCAGCGCTCGCCGCGTGAGCTCGGCGCGCTTGAAGATGATCAGAAGAACGGCGGTTCGCATCAGGAGGGCAGAACAACGGACTGCCGAACGCGATTTTCTCTGGGGTGTCTCATGTTTTAAGTGCCTAAAAAGAGCAGAGTGCTTTCGCGAGCCGCTCGATCCGTGGTGACCGGACGCCGGCGGCGCGGGTTGCGCCGAGGAAGCCGCCGAGAACTGTAGCGAGGTCGACCGGCAGGACCTTGAGCCTCAGATGGAGAAGGCTGCGAACGGTCATCTTGAGCGCAGTCCATGCGATTTGTGCTTCCGAGCGCGGAGTGGGAAGCGAGGCTCGCAACTCCGGGAATGAGCTGACCAGCGCTGGCAGATAGCTCGAGGACGTGCCGAAGGCGAGTCTTTTCATGTAGGCAAGGTTCGCACGCTTCGCCGGAATCATGTGAACGATCCGCAGGTCGCCCGAAATCCCCGCCGCCAAACCCATCTTCACCACTTCCCAGACGATCTGCGTGTCGCCGCCGCTCGACAGGCTCGCTCCAACGCGGTCGGAGGCCCAGAGCTCGCCGGCAAGAAATTTTGCACGGTACCGCTCGAGTGGAGCCCGCCTGACGACCATGCACGATCCCGGCGGGTAATAGTCGGTCCAGGTCCCGGCCACGCATCCGTAGGTGAGCCCATCCGCGTCCTTTTCCTGGAAATGATGGCTATATCTGCGCGCGAACCAGTCCGGCGTCGGGTCGACGAAGTCGACGGAGACCTTTCCTGGCCCGATCACCCCGATGCACTCTCGCTGCGTGAGGATGTCCGACGCGGCAGCGACATAGCCGGGCGCAGGTTCGTTGTCGTCGTCGACGAAGCAGACCAGGGACGCACGAGTTGCCGCGATGCCCGCTGCTCTGGCGTGACTCAACCCGGGCGTTGTTTGCACGATGACTCGCGCCCAGGGACAGCGCTCGAGGAACGAACGGACCGTGCCCAGCGATGTGACCGGTGGATCGCTGCGGTTGTCGACGATGACGCACTCGATGCGCAGGGAAGGGCGCGTGTTCTGCGCCTCGATCGCGGCCAACGTTCTGGAAAGCAGCCGCTCGTCGGGATTGAAGGTGCAGACGACGACGGCGACGTCGAGCATGTCGCTCACGTAACGCCTGCTTGCTGCCGCTCCGCGTCGGACATGGGGTTGGGGAACGCCCCGGTAGCTCCGAGTTTCCGCAGCCAGACCAGACTGTCGACGTTGCCGAGGAGCTGCCACGCGCCTGTGGCCAGGACGTCTCCCAAAACGCGCGATACGGCCTCGAAGTAGGTGCAGTCGTGAAACGCCAGGACGCCGCCATCGCGGATCCATTCACGGACCCTGTCGAAGTCTCCTCGAACGGCCGAGTAGTGGTGATCGGCATCGATGAAGACCAGATCCAAAGGCAGAGGAAGGTCGTCTGTTCGAATCTCGTCCGTTCGTTTGCGGACGGCCGTGATGAAGGGTTTTACGCCCGCAGTGTTCCGCTGGAACTCGGCGTAGGTGTCTCTTTCCCCGTCGGGCATCGTCTCGTTCGCCCATGTGTCGACGCAGTAAAGGTGTCCTTCGTGCTGCGACAGCGCTGCCGCGATGCGACAACTGGACGCGCCGAGGTAGGAGCCGAGCTCCAGAGCGCGCGCTCCCGGCGCGGCACCCCTGCCTAATTCGTAGAGGACGTTCAACTCCGCGTCCGTCATGTGAGTATGGATGTCCCGGACGCGCGGGAGGCTCGCTTCTGCGAGCTCTCGATCCCTGAGACGGCGAGCCGCGAGGCTGGATGTCGTCCGAGTTAGTCGCGCAAGGCGATCCAGAATCTTCACGGGCAGCGATCGGCTTCTCATGGCTCGGTCGTCACAGAAAGGGTTCCCATTGCGTTCCTCGCTTCGGTGCTGCGAAGCTGCTTCGTGGGCTGCAAGTCTTCTCGATGACCAGGGCGAAGGGATAGAAGTGCATGGATGCAACGGACGACTGGAACGGAGTCGCAGTCGTGATGAGGCCATCCTGTGGTGGTGCGGGGGTGAAGGCGTTCAGTTCGCCGGCAAGGGTTTGTGCATAACGCGCAAACTCATTGTCGCGGCCATGGATGTCCTCACAGATGTACACACCCCCGGGCGAGAGATACGGCAGCATCTCCTGGAGTGTGACTCGTTGCTGATCGTAGCTGTGACCGCCGTCGTCGATCAGCACATCTACGGTACGGGTCCCGCCCTCGCGAAACCGCTTCCAGAACGCGGGATCGGCCTGGTCCCCGATTACGATCGTGGTATGCGCGTCCGCGTAACTCAGGCAGGCTGGTTGGATGTCGATTCCTGTGACGTGGCAGCGCTCGCCGAAATAGTGGCGCCACATTTCGAGGCTCCCTCCGCTGTATACGCCCACCTCCGCCAGATGAACGTCCCGGTCCACGAACTTGGCGAGGTGGCGATCATAAATCTCGAAATAATGGGACCATTTCCAGATGCCGCGACCTTCCCGTCGGGATTGGAAGTACTCCTCGAGATCCGTCCGCGACTTCTTTGGAAGAAACGACTCGCGGCCGCTCTCTGGGGAGCTCGCCACGCGCTCTTCGGCAAACTTGCGGGCAAGGGCAGATGCGGTCGGCCCCGGCACGCTCTCCCGCCTTCGACGGATCCGGTCGAGGATTCTTTGCAGGGTTTTCGGCATCGATGGCTTAGTCGGGAGACCGCTTGACGACGCGGGCTGTTGAGTCTGGAACGATGAACCCGTGATCTTTTGTGTGGGGAAGCGTGCGTCCCGGTGTGGGGGATTCACGCACGTCGAATCGAACCGCTTCTTTGACCTGGTCGAGCGTCTCTGTCGCGTGGCTTCCGAGCCAGAAGCTTGCGAGATATGTGGCTGGGACCAACGGGGGAAGCTGAACGGACACATGGACGACTTGTTCGGAAGCCTCGCCGATGAATGCATCGTAACTCGGCAGAGCCTGCAGCAGAACCGTGCCTGCGGAATCGGCTACATCGACCGCGACGAACGCAGATTTGTGACGCGAGCTGGACCGGAGCGTCATCTGCGCCTCGAGCCGGAGGTGGGGTTGCGTACCAATGACCTCAGTCTCGATTGCGATGATGGCCAACGGTGGCGCGAGCGAATCGGATGGACGTATCCACACTGTCCCTTTGCCGCCGGCATTCTGCGATTCGTACAGAGAAAAGCATTCGTCCGCCGAACCCGAAGCTCTCACGCTTCCTTTCTCCAGATACAGGCCTGTCGTGCAAAGCGCCCGAAGCGCTGCCAGATTGTGGCTGACGAAAAGGACCGTCCGTCCTCCGCGAGCGACTTCGCTCATCTTCCCGAGACAGCGCTTCTGGAACTCCGCGTCGCCGACGGCGAGGACCTCATCGATCACCAGCACGTCTGCTTCGACATGCGCTGCGACGGAAAACGCCAGGCGCACGTACATCCCGCTCGAGTAGCGCTTGACCGGCGTGTCCAGAAAATCTTCCACGCCCGAGAACGCCACGATCTCATCGAACCTGCGGTCGATCTCGCGTCGCCGCATCCCGAGGATCGTCCCGTTGAGGTAGATGTTTTCGCGGCCGGTCAGCTCCGGGTGAAAGCCGGTTCCTACTTCCAGGAGGCTGGCCAGCCGGCCGCGGATCACCGCGCGACCGGTGGTCGGGGCCGTCAGTCGCGACAGGATCTTGAGGAGCGTCGATTTTCCGGCGCCGTTCCTTCCGATGATCCCGAGAACATCCCCCTCGCGCACCTCGAAGTCGATGTCCCGAAGGGCCCAGAATTCCGTGGCTGCCTGGGCAGGCTTAGGGCCCCTGCCGGGGCGCAGGAAACCTGAAAGCCGTTCGCTGAGAAGGTCTGTATGCACATGGCCAAGCCGATAGCGCTTCGACAGGCCCTCTACCTTCACACGAGGCTCGCCGCTCATCAGATGACGTCCGCGAACGTCCGTTCCATTCGCTCGAAGTAGAGAAGGCCGGAGAAGAGAAGGAGCAGAACGATCGCCATCGACACGGCCATGGATCCGAGGTCCGGGCGGCTCCCGCCGAGCAACGCCCAGCGGAAGCCTTCGATCACGCCGACCATCGGATTCAACGCGTAAACGCGTCTCCATCGCTCCGGAATGATCGATGTCGAATACGCCACGGGCGACGCGTACATCCAGACCTGCACCAGGAATGGGACGACGAAGCCAACGTCGCGATACTTGACGTTCAGCGCGGTGAGCCAGAGCCCGACCCCGAGCGCCGCGAGCATCGCCATGAAGAGGAACAGGGGGAGCAGCAGGAATCCTGCGGATGGCGCGATCCGGTACCACAGCATCAAGCTGAGCAACAGCACGAGCGCGATGGCGAAGTCGATCAGGCCGGAAAAGACTTTGCTGAGCGGCAAAACGAGCCGCGGAAAATAGATCTTGGTGATGAGATGCGACGCTCCGACCAGGCTGTTGCTCGAGTCGCCGAGGGAACGCGAAAAGTAGTTCCAGGGAACGAGCGCGCACAGTGTGAACACGGAGTATGGCAAACCCTCGGACGGCAGGTTGGCGAACGAGCCGAACACCACCGTGAAGATGAGCATCATCATCACGGGCTGGATGATTGCCCATCCGATTCCGACGACACTCTGCTTGTACCGCACGGTCGCATCACGCCAGGCAAAGAGGAACAGGAGCTCCCGGTACGCCCAGAGCTCCCGAAGGTCGGCGGAAACAGCCGGTCTCTTCGGGACGATGATCGTCACCGGCTGATTTGGTGTGTGCGCGGTCATGCGTGACGGTGGTTCAGCCCCCTGCGAGGGATTATAGGGTGCCGCGGAGCCGTGAGCCCGAAGCCAGTGCGTTACCCTTCCCCGGACCATGGTGCCCAGAGTCAGCATCATCATTCCGGTTTACAACCGGGAGAGCCTGGTTTGCGCGGCGATCGAGTCGGCGCTGTCGGCATCGCGGACTCTCGCGAGCGAAGTCGTGATCGTGGATGACCATTCCACGGATGGTACGTGGAACGTCTTGACGCAGGTCACGGACTCCCGCGTCCGTCCGATTCGCATGGAACGAAACGGTGGCCAGTCCGCTGCGCGGAATCGCGGACTGAAGGTTGCCGAAGGAGTCTTCGTCAAATTCCTCGATTCGGACGACACCCTTACGCCGGATCACCTCGAGGCAGAGGTGAAGGCGTTGGAAGTCGGAGCGGACATCGCAGTTTCCGGCTGGATGTCTGAGTTGCGGGACGGCTCACTGGTCGAATCGGAAGCGCCGGTGTTCACGCACGTCATCGATGACGTTCTGGCGGGGATCGCCGTTCCCACTTCCGCAGCGCTGTATCGGCGGCGCGACGACTGGCAGTGGGATCCGTCGCTGCGCAAGCTCGACGACTGGGACTATTTCTGCCAGGCGGCGCTCGGCGCAACTTCCATCGTCACGGTGCCGGGAAGCGCGTACGTTCTGCGTCACCATGATGGCCCGCGCGCGACGGACGTGACGATGCTCGCGAATGCGCGCGAGCATCACACCATCCTTCGCAAGATCGAGAACCGGCTCGCCGGGGGCGAAGTGCTCACCGGCGCGCGCAAGCGACGGCTCGCGCAGTATTTTTACAAAGAGCTGCGCGTGTTGTGTCTGCACGATCCTGTGGCGTTCGAGCAGGCCTGGCAGCACATCATCGAGCTCGATCCATCGTTTCGCCCGCGTGACGAGGAACGCCAGAAATTCATGCGCGCTCTGGCCGGCGTGGTCGGTGCACGAGCCGCGGTGCGCATCCACACGCGAATCAAACGATGGATTGGAAAGAGATAGCACCCAGTCGCCGGCGAAACCGCTCGTAGGAGAAGTGCTCCAGCATCTCCGGGATCGTACGTGCAGGTCGGCCCAGCAGTTCTTGAACCGCGGCGATGATCTCCGACGGGTTCGAGGGGTCGACCAGCAGCCCGAGTTCACCATTCAAGAGCGCCTCGCGGCCACCATCGCGCTTGCTGCCGATGACCGGCGTGCCGCAGGCCAGTGCTTCCAGCAGTACGTAGCCGAATCCCTCCCCGAGGCTGGGCATGACGTAGACATCGGCGAGGGTATAGAGGTCGCCCTTCTCCTCCTCCGGAAAGAGTCCCGTGAAGATGACCCGATTCGCCACGCCGCAGTCCACGGCCTTTCGCTGCAGCCGCGTCGCATCGTTCCCTCCCCCCGCAATCATGTACACGACGTCCTCGGGCAGCTGGCCGAGGATCTCCATCACTTCGTCGAAGCCTTTGTACCGCTCCTCCGCCGCCAGCCTTCCCACCGTCAGCAGCACGCGCTTTCCTTGCAAGTGGTAGCGCGCGACCAGATCGGCGCGCTTCGGACGGATGCCAAACTGCTCGACGTGGATGGCGTTCGGCAGGATGTGCGTCGGTCCCTGGTATCCCGACCACCCGACCAGCCGATCGCGGGTGATCTCGCTGATGGATACGATCGCGCCGGCGCGGTGCAGAAGGCGGTTGATGAGTGGATTTCGCAGCGGCTTCCAGGCCTCGATTCCGTAGACGAAGAGCAGCGGGTGCCGCGAGAGCATGCACGCGACCGGAAGCAGGTTCACGTGGCCGCAGATCACCAGATCCGGCCGCCGGCTCCGCGCTCGCGCCACGGCGCGCAGGTAGTGCGGTCCCCCCTTCGCCGCATCGCCGAGAAAAGTGATTTTCGGAGGAATCGGACCGGGCGCGAATCGCATCACGCGCGGCACGACGATGACTTCCTCGACATCCTCCCGCAAGGCGAACGCTTCCGCCAGATCGCGGTTGTACAGCGCGATGCCACCATGGCCACCATACGAGTCCGTGCATAGCAGCAGGACTCTCACGCGCGCTTCCACCCCTCGTACATGAGCACGGTCCAGATCGCAGCGGAGTGGTTGCTGCCCGCCAGATGCTCGCTCCAGAGCCCCAGCGTCACAGCACGATCGAACACGGAGTCGTCGACGCCCGAAAGCAGGGTTTCCGACCACTCGCGCAACGGGCCGCGCAGCCACTCCGCCAGCGGGATGCCGAAGCCCTGCTTTTCACGATCCACGAGCGCCGGCGGCAGATGCTTCTTCAGGACCTCACGCGCAATCCATTTCCCGCGATCCTCGCGGATCTTCATGCTCATCGGCAGGGACCACGCCAGCTCGATCACGCGGTGATCGAGAAACGGCGTGCGTGCCTCCAGACTCACCGCCATGCTGGCGCGATCCACCTTCACCAGAATGTCGTCCGGCAGATAGGTCGCGAAGTCGAGAAAGGCCACCTTCTCGATCGGATCCTGAAAGTGTGGAAGCCGGTGCGGGAGCGCGGGAGGCTGTCCCGCCGTCATGTTGCTGCCGTCGAGCAGCATCGACCGCCGATACGTGGCGATGGGATCATTCTCGACGAGCGCCTTTCCGAGGGAGCGGGTGCGCGGAATCCTCCCCAGAAGCCGGCCCGCAGGCCGTCGGATGAGGCGTGGAACCGCGCGCACGCGCCGCTGCAGACGATGGCCGAGGAAGTGGTGGTGGTAGCCGGCGAAGAGCTCGTCGCCGCCGTCTCCCGAAAGCGCCACGGTGGCAAAGCGGCGCGCCAGGCGCGACACGAGAAACATGGGAAGGCTGGACGAATCTGCGAACGGCTCGTCGTAGATCGCAGGCATCTCCGGGAGCAACTCCAGCGCCTGCGCGGAGCTGACCGTCATCTCTTCATGCTGCGATCCGAGATAGCGCGCAACCTCGCGCCCGTACGGTGCCTCGTCGAAACGAGGATCCTCGAAGCCGATGGTGAACGTGTGAATGGGACCGGACGCATTGCGCTGCATCAGTGTGGCGATCAGGCTCGAGTCGACGCCGCCGGAGAGGAAGACCCCCAGCGGCACGTCGGCAATCATGCGCAGCGCGACGGAGTCAGCGTGCAGCTCTTCGAGGTGATCGACGGCCTCCGACTCGGTGCCGCGGAAGCGATTCTCCGCGCACCGCTCCGCGACTTCCGCCGCGTTCCAGTAAGCGCGCATCGACGGTCTGCCACTCCGCGCGATGGTGAGGATGTGGCCGGGCAGGAGCTTCTTCGCCGCGCGATAGATCGACCAGGGGGCGGGCACGTATCGATACCGGCCATACAGCGCGGCAGCATCCGCGTCGATCGTGCGGTCGAACGAAGGATGCGCGGTGAGCGCTTTCAGCTCCGAACCGAAGAGCAGCTCAGATCCGGTCAGGGCGTAGTACAACGGCTTGACACCCGCACGGTCACGAACGAGCGAGAGGGTCTGCTCCCGATCGTCCCACAGCGCGAATGCAAACATGCCGATGAACTCGCGCACCGCCGCATCCAGTCCCCACGCCTCGACGCACGCCAGCAGCACCTCGGTATCCGAATGGCCGCGCCACGCGGGAGCCTGGTTCTCCATTTCGAGCCGTTCACGCAGGCGCCGGAAGTTGTAGACCTCGCCGTTGAAGACGATCACGTAGCGGCCGCTCGCCGAGATCATCGGCTGCGCGCCCGCTGCAGAGAGGTCGACGATGGCTAGACGGCGGAAGCCAAACGCGGCGCCACTCGCCGCATGCGCCCAGGTGCGCGCGTCGTCGGGCCCACGATGGCTCAGACGCGAAGCCATGCGCTCCGCCAGATCCGCCATCTCCTCAAGCCGCCCACCCGCGAAGCTCCAGAACCCGGCTATCCCGCACACAGTTGCGGGATTATCAGGCCAAGAGAGTTCGAATGACTGTTGTTTGCACGAGGGGTCCCCCTCATCCGCCTTCGGCACCTTCTCCCCCGTGCGCGGGGGAGAAGGCTCTCGAGGGGAGGTGCTGAGCGACTTGCCGTCGTCCGCTCCCCTGGAAGGACGAACATCGAGAGCCTTCTCCCCTCCGCAGAGGGGAGAAGGTGGTGTGCCGAGCATGTTCGACAGCTCGGAAGTGAAAGTCTTCTACCCAACCTGATGGAGGTGAAGGGTTAGCGAAGCGCAAGGAGGAAGCCGTGAGGCCAG
>JANMSA010000420.1:0-4036 GCA_031388865.1 Acidobacteriota bacterium
TTCGAGATCCTGCAGTCGAGGCCCGATCTGGCGAGCGCGTTCAGCAGAAAGGTCGCGGTCGATGCTCTCCCCGGTCGTTCCACGACGGAGCGCTGGGCTTCCCTCGGCACCGGCGTGAAAACGGAGGCGCACGGCGTGCGCGCGCTCGAGGGCGTGCGGTTCCGCGGCGCTGCTCATGTCCTGCAGCGGATCTCCGCAGCGGACTTCGTGCTGATGCAGGTTGCGCCCGCTCTGGGCGTCGCGCGGCGCGAACCGATGCCCCCGACCGTCCGCCGGCGCGACTACATGTGGGAGATCGTTGCCGAAAGAGGGATCCCCAGCCTCGCCGTGAACTGGTGGGCGACGCAGGCAAATCGCGGCGGTGTGCTGTACACGATCGGACCCGAAGCGATCTTTCCGCTGTCTCGCGGGGACGCCCTGCAGGTCGACGCGATTGCCACGGCGCAGTTCATGGACGGCCTCTCGCGCCGCCACCCGCGATTCGCAACGGTCTATCTGCCCGCGCTCGACGTGGTGTTGAACCGTCTGCCGCTCGATGCTTCCACGAAGCTTGCGCACTCGCTGCGGGCATTGGACGCCATCGCGCAGACGGTGCAATCGGTACGCGGACGCCGCTACGACATCGTGCTCGTCGGCATGCCCGGCGATGGTCAGAAAGGGAGCGCGGTCATCGCCTCGAGTCCGAGCATCGAGACCACCTCCGCATGGGACATCGCCCCCACGCTGCTCGACCTCCTCGGCTTCCCGCTCTCCGCCGAGATGCCCGGCCGTTCCTTTGACGGAACGAACAACGAGCAGCGCATCCCGACCTACGGCAACCGCGCCTCAGGGGGAGCGACCACGGTCCTGAACCAGGAGTATTACGACAATCTGAAATCGCTGGGATACATCAAGTAGTCGCGCGTGGCCGCTGGAGGCGGCCCGTAGGGTAGCCGGTGGTGCGCGCGAAGCGAGCGACCACCGGTCCGCACCGCGTGATGACCTCGACCCCGGCAGGGGTCACGGAGGATCTGGCGATGCGTCTCCGAGTGCGCACCGTGCGTCATTGAGCATGCGCCGGCGCCCTGCCCGTGTAGCGCTCTGAGTCTGGTGAGTTCGACACGACTCGACAGAGGCATGACCGCAAACACCACCCGGGTAGGATCTCGAACGAGTTTACACAAAGCACTGATCGATCTTCATGAACCGCTAACGTCGTACAATCGAGCGATGCGAATGCTCCCGCTGATTGGCGGCCTCCTGATTCTTCTCGGCATCGCCTCACTGCTCGTGCCGATTCCACGTCGTCAGCGCCATGGCATCAACGTCGGCGGAGTGTCGCTCGGCGTTGAAACGACTGAAAGAGAGAAAGTGCACCCCGCGCTCAGCGCCGTGATGATCGGCAGTGGCGCGCTCCTCGTGTTCGCCGGGCGGAAGAGAGCTCAATGAACACCATCCGCACAGGGATCAACTCGAGCCGGAGGGCATGGACACGCCCCTGAGCGCTTCGAGAATTGCTGCGCGCGTCAGCGACTGCTGCGCTTCCCGATCCAGAGTGGCCTTTCCATCGAGCAGCTGGTGGCCATAGTGACCGAACTGAGAGTGATTTCCGCCCTCGATCTCGATCCACTTCGTATGCCTCGGAAGCAGATCCCTGTTGGCCAGGATGCGATCCACCGGTGCGACGCCGTCGTTTGAGGCATAGACCTTCGTCACCGGCATCGTCAGGGCCGACAGACTGCTGCTCTTCGGATGGGTGGTGCCGAGCAGCACCATCGCGATGAAGCGTGTGGGGTCAGACTGTGCTGCGCGGCATGCCAGCGCGGCTCCGAGCGAATGTCCGGAGAGGACCCATCGCGACACGTCGGGATGCGCTGCGATGACGCTCCGCGCACGCTGGATCGCCGACTGCTTGTGCGATTCGAATGGCGCAGATGATGAAGACCGGATACCCATCTTCGGCGAGCGGGCGAAGCAGCGGTGCATACGCTCGCGCCGAGACTCCTGCACCGCATACGAAGATCAACGCGACCTTCCTTGAGGATGTCGTTTCCTTCGTGATCCGATGATCCTTCAACCATCGCCGGTATGCATCATACGGGCACATCGTCCCCTGCTTCCCCTCGGACGAGCAGTTCCACAGGACTGCGTCCGTCGAGCGAGGCCGCCTCGAGGCCGCACGCGTCGTTGCCGGGTTACCCTATGCCGCTGGTGACACGATTCTTGCGATCTGTCAGAACGCTGCCCCATGAAATCAAGGAGCCCTCGATGAAACGATTCACCTTCCTGGCGATGCTCACCCTCGCGATCCTCTCGCCGCTCGAAGTTTCCGCGCGGCCCATGACGTTCGAAGACCTCGCTGCGCTGAAGCGCACCGGCGGCCCTGCGCTTTCCCCGGACGGGAAGTGGATCGCTTACGACGTCACGTCGATCGATCTGCCGAAGAACGCGCGCAGTAGCGCCGTATGGCTGATGCGCGCAGATGGCAGCGCGGGGAAGGAGATCGGCGCCGGAGAGGCGCCGGTGTGGTCGCCCGACGGGAAGACGATCGCTCACACCGCCGGGGGTCAGATCGCACTGTACGACGTCGCCAGCGCAAAGACTCGCAAGCTCGCCGATATCCCGGGTGGATCGGGCTCGTTGAAGTGGCTGCCCGATGGCTCCGGCCTGCTCGTGGTCTCGGACATCCATCCGGACTGCGGAGTTGAAGAGAAGTGCATTGCCGAGAAGACGAAAGCGGCCAAGGATGCGCCGACCAAGGCACGCGTGATCGACAACCTGTTGTTCCGCCACTGGAACGCCTGGGTGGCTCCGACACGAGCGCACATCCTGTTCGTGCCCATCGCCGGAGGACGGCCACGCGACCTCACCCCAGGCGCCTTCGACGCGCCTCCGTTCTCGGTTGGAGGCGGAGGGGAGTTCGACATCTCCCCTGATGGCAAGGAGCTGGTCTTCGCCCGCAACACCGACGAGCGCGCGGAGCGTTCGACAAACGCGGACGTGTTCATCGTGCCGTTTGCCGGGGGCGAGGCGCGCCGGATCACGACCCGCAAGGGCGCCGACACCTCACCCGTCTACTCCCCCGATGGTCGCTGGATCGCCTATCACTCGCAAGCGCGCGCCGGCTTCGAGGCGGACCTGTGGGAGCTCTGGCTCTACGACCGCATCACCCGTCAGTCGAAGCGAATCGCCGCTGACTTTCCGCACTGGGTGGACTCCATCGACTGGTCCCCCGACAGCAGGTCCATCTTCGCGACCGTGCCCCTCGAGGGGCGGCATGCGATCTACGAGATCTCGCTCGACGGTCGCGCGAGCATGGTGCACAACTCCGGTTACGCGGGGGAGATCCAGATCGCGCCCGACCGGAAAACTCTCTACTTTCAAATGTCCACGCTGGGCCGTCCCGCGGACATCTATGCACTCACGAGAAGCGCCGCCAAAAGCGGCGCCGCCCGCCAGCTCACGCATCATAACGACGCGCTCCTGGCGACTCTGAGCATGGGACAGTACGAGTCCACGTCCTGGACAGGCGCAGACAACGCGCGGGTGCAGGGATGGCTGATGAAGCCGCCGAACTTCGATGCGGCGAAGAAGTATCCCGCGATCGTGCTCATCCATGGCGGTCCTCAAGGCGCGTGGGGCGAATCCTGGTCCTACCGGTGGAATCCGCAGTTGTTCGTCGCACGCGGCTACGTCGTCCTCATGCCCAACCCGCGCGGCTCCACCGGGTTTGGTCAGAAGTTTCTCGACGAGATCTCCCTCGACTGGAACGGCAAGGTGGTGACCGACATCATGAACGGCGTGGACGTGCTGGCCGCACTGCCGTACGTCGACGCGTCCCGCATGGGCGCCGCGGGTGCCTCTTACGGCGGCTACATGGTGAACTGGCTTCTCGGCCATTCGACGCGCTTCAAGGCGTTCGTCTCGCACACCGGGGTCTACAACCTCGAGTCGATGTACGGCGCGACCGAAGAGCTCTGGTTCACGGAGTGGGAGTTCGGCGGGCCGCCCTGGGAGAACGAGGAGCTCTACAACAAGATGTCACCGCATAAGTCCG
>JANMSA010000462.1:0-2487 GCA_031388865.1 Acidobacteriota bacterium
GAGTTCCGGCAGATGGTGAAGTCGTTCGACCAGCTCTCGGCGTTTGGCCTGCCGCCGTACACCGTCGGGCACGGCGACGACGCGACGCAGTATCGCGACATCGATGCGCTCCTCGACCAGATCTACAAGCTCGCCGAAAAAGGTCTCACGATCCAGCGTTACAAGGGTCTCGGCGAGATGAACCCGGAACAGCTCTGGGAAACGACCATGAACCCCCAGAGCCGGCGGCTCCTGCGCGTCACCGTGCAGGACTCCTTCGGAGCCGACGAGATCTTCACGATCCTCATGGGCGATCAGGTCGAGCCGCGACGCGACTTCATTCAGAAAAATGCGCTCGAAGTAACGAATTTGGACATCTGAACGGGTTGGCGGCTGGCGGTTGGCGGTTGGCGGGAGACCAAAGTAACGCGTCTCCTGTTGCTCCTGCCAACCGCCAACTGCCAACCGCCAACTGACTATGGCAGACACACCTGAAATCCCGATCGCGGCTGAACAGCTGTTCCCCGTCAACATCGAAGACGAGATGCGCAAGTCGTATCTCGACTACGCGATGTCCGTCATCATCGGACGGGCGTTACCAGACGTGCGCGACGGCCTCAAGCCGGTGCATCGCCGCATTCTCTACGGCATGTACGAGCAGGGGAACACCGCCGGGAAGGCGTACAAGAAGTCGGCGCGCATCGTCGGCGACGTGATGGGTAAGTACCACCCGCACGGCGATTCCGCGATCTACGACACTGCCGTGCGCATGGCCCAGGACTTCTCCATGCGCTATCGCCTCGTCGACGGCCAAGGGAACTTCGGTTCCATCGATGGCGACAACCCTGCGGCCATGCGCTACACCGAGATCCGGCTCACGCGGCTCGCGGAAGAGCTGATGCGGGATGACATCGACAAGGAGACCATCGACTGGGTCCCCAACTACGACGGCTCGCTGTCCGAGCCGTCGGTGCTGCCCGCGAAGTATCCCAACCTGCTCGTGAACGGCTCGTCCGGCATCGCCGTGGGCATGGCCACCAACATCCCGCCGCACAACCTCGGCGAGGTGATCGACGCCTGTCTGATGATGATCGAGAACCCGGCCGTCGACGTCACGGAGCTGATGACCGTGCTGCCGGGCCCGGACTTCCCGACGGCCGGCTATATCCATGGAATCCTTGGAATCCGCCAAGCCTACACGGAGGGGCGGGGCATCATCCAGGTCCGCGCGAAGGCGAACATCGAGACGCAGAAGAAATCCGAGAAACAGCAGATCGTGGTGACGGAAGTTCCGTACATGACCAACAAAGCCCGGCTGCTGGAGAAGATCGCGGAGCTGGTCAAAGACAAGCGCATCGAAGGGATCTCCGACCTGCGGGACGAGTCGGACCGGGAGGGCATCCGCGTCGTGATCGAGCTGAAACGCGACGCCATTCCCGAGATCGTTCTGAACCATCTCTACCGCAACACACAGATGCAGACGACCTTCGGAATCATCTTTCTGGCGATCGTGAACAACAAGCCGGAAGTGATGCCGCTCCCGACGATCCTGCGGCACTTCATCGAGCACCGCAAAGAGGTCGTGGTGCGACGCACGCGCTTCGATCTCCGCAAGGCCGAAGAGCGGGCGCACGTGCTGGAAGGTCTGGTCCGCGCCCTGGACGTGCTCGACGAGTTGATCTCTCTCATCCGCGCGAGCCGCACCGGTGCGGAAGCGAAAGAGGGTCTGATCGCACGCTGGCAGTTCAGCGACATTCAGGCGCAGGCCATCCTGGACATGCGCCTGCAGCGCCTCACCGGGCTCGAGCGCGAGAAGCTCGTGCAGGAGTATCAGGAGATCCTCGCCCTCATCGCGCACTACAAGGAAATCCTCGCCTCCGAGAAGCTCGTGCTGGAGATCATCTCCACCGAGCTCCGGGGCATCCGCGAGGCCTACGGCGACAAGCGCCGCACCGAGATCATCCCTGACACCAACGAGATCTCGATCGAGGACCTCGTCGCCGACGAGGACATGGTCATCACCGTTTCGCGCGGCGGCTACATCAAGCGCTCACCGCTGTCGATGTATCGCGCGCAACGCCGCGGCGGCAAAGGCCGCATCGGGATGCAGACCAAAGAGGAAGACATCGTCGAGCATCTCTTCGTCGCTTCGACGCATGCGTACGTTCTGGTGTTCACGGATCGCGGCCGCCTGTACTGGCTCAAGGTTTATGCCCTGCCGGAGGTTGCCTCCAACGCGCGCGGCAAAGCGATCGTGAATCTGTTGCCGCTCGAGCAGAATGAGAACGTGAGTGCGCTCCTGACGACCCGCAACTTCACCGAAGGCAAGTACGTGGTCATGGCCACACGCGGTGGCAAGATCAAGAAGACCGAGCTCGCGGCGTTTTCAAATGTGCGCGCGAGCGGCATCATCGCCATCGACATCCTCGAAGGCGACGATCTTTATGCAGTACGCCTGTCGAACGGCAACAACGAGATCTTCGTCGGGACGCAGGCGGGCATGGCCAT
>JANMSA010000465.1:0-3854 GCA_031388865.1 Acidobacteriota bacterium
CCGCGTCCTGGTACGAGCCGGCCACCGTTCGCGACGGCGCGACCGCGCGCAACCGCTCGGGCAGGCACTCGACCGCGATCTCCTTCGAATCGCCCGCCATCGCATGCGCGCCGCGAATGGTGTTCTGCAGCTCGCGCACATTCCCCGGCCAGCTGTACGCAGTGAAGATCGCCTCGACATCCGCCGACAGCAATCCGGGGCCGGCGCGATGCTTTTCGCGCTCGCTGGAAAGGAAGTGTGCCGCGAGTAGCAGGATGTCTCCGCCACGCTCCCGCAGCGGCGGAAGGAAGACTTCGACTCCGCGCACGCGATAGTAGAGGTCGTCGCGGAAACGGCCCTCTTCCACCGCCCTGTCCAGCTTTCGGTTGGTGGCGCTGACGATGCGCACGTCCGCTGAGCGATTGGCTGTGTCGCCCACGCGGCGGAACTCTCCCTCCTGCAGGAACCGCAGCAGCTTTGCCTGGGTGGGCATTGGCAGTTCGCCGATCTCGTCGAGGAAGAGCGTCCCGCCGTCCGTCGTCTCGATCAGCCCAGCGCGATCGCGATCGGCGCCGGTGAACGCACCACGGACGTGACCGAACAGCTCACTCTCCACAAGGTTCTCGGGCAACGCCGCGCAATTGACGGCCGTGAAGGCCTTCTGCCTGCGTGGTGACTGGCGATGGATTGCGCGCGCGACGAGCTCCTTGCCCGTACCGGATTCGCCCAGGACGCAGACGGCCACGTCGCGGCGGGCGATGCGAGCGACGAGGGACTCGACTTCGCGGATGGCCGCGGACTGTCCCACGATGCCGTCGATGGCCGCGGCCACGGCAGGCCGCGCGCTCTCCTCCTGCTCCAGGAGCCGCCTCAGGCGGTGATTCTCGGAGCGCGTGCGAAAGATCCCCGCGGCTGCTTCGCGTCCGTCGGCGGTCCACCGTGAGGAGCCGTCGATGTAGAGCCGTTCGCGCTCGCTGGCCTCGATCCAGTCGTCGCCGTCATCGTCGAACCGCGCGGGGGCGTACGAGCCGATGGCGTTCCACTGACCCAGCCGATTTCGGGTCGCGAAGCACCACGGCACATCGAAGTCGTGCGGGCGAAAGGGAAAGTCGCGCGTCGAGGCCGAGCGGAGGATGCGCAGCTCCAGGTCCGTCGCAGAGGGAGCCACCTCGAACACGATGCCGAACCGCTCCGCGAAGGTCTGCGCCGTCGCATGGTCGCCGGCAGCGACCGCCGCACGGAACGCGAAGAGCTGACCAGGGATCCCGTCGTACTTCCTTTCGCGGCGGCGAGTGAGCTCCGCGTTGCCCGACTTTCCCGTCGTTCGCAACGGCGCGCGCACGCCCTCCATCCAATCGAGCTCGTCGAGGATCAGGGCCGCCGCCTCGCGAATCTGATCGTGAAGGCGGCGCTCTTCGAAAATGACGCGTGCCGCGCGGCGTGCGTCCGCGAAACGGCCGCGCGAGAAATCGAGGTGCGCCTGCAGGAGCTCGACCTCTTCGAGCCGCAAGGAGTCGCGCGTGGTGGTGTAGAAGTGCCGGAGTCGTGCGATGCGCAGCGATGCGTGCGCCCACTGCGCGTTGTCCGCCGCGAGGTAGGCGAGCGTGAAGAGGATCCCACCCGCAGCGCGGTCGCCCTGCGTTTCCTCGACTTCCTGGAGCGTCTCTACGGCCAGGGCGCGCGCGTCGTCCCAACGCCCGGCCGAGAACACGGAGAAGACCAGATCGAGCGAGGCGTCGATGCGCTCGGTCATCACGCGCGCACGCGCATGCGATTCCCGCGCGAGGCTCGCCGCCTCCTCGGCATCATCCGCGCGGTACGTCGCGAGCCGCGCGGCAAGATAGTGATGCTCCGGCACTCTCACTTCGGCGAGATGGAGACCGCGCTCGTAGTCGAGGCGAATGGTCTCGTCGGGGGAGGAAGCGGTGCAGTTCGCCAACTCTCGCAGCGCGTCGGAGCTCCGGTCGAGCAGGCGCAGCACTTCGGCGCGAAGGAGCGTCACCTCGAACGCCGGCGCGAGACGCTCCAGCCGCACCAGAGCCGTCGCATAGTCGCCCATTCGCCGCTCCGCGCGCGCCAGGACGAGCTCGTCGTCGGGGGCGACATCGCGCGCCTCGCGGTAGTGGCCGCAGTCGATGAGCGCGTGCGCGTAGCGCGACGCCAGCGCGGGAGTGAGAATCGACTGCGGTACGCGCCGCAGGGCGTTCGTGAGGTCCACCGCACGACTCCACTCGGTTGCCTCGAGAACGGCCGTTGCTCGCGCCGGATCTTCGGCATCGAGCCACAGCAACGCCGCTTCGATGCCCTGCGCATGGGTCGCGGCTACCCGGCAGATGGCCGCGCGCGAGGCCATCGGAACCAATCGTGCGGCCTGATCGCGCGCTGCGTCGCTGACGAACACCAGCTCGTCCTGATCCATGACGATGAGCCCGCCGACCGCAAGATCATCGATTGCGCCGTAATACATGAACGCCTCGAGAAAGCGCGTCGCCAGGTCGCGCGGAATGCGGGTGCCGAGGAGCGCCAGCGCGGCGATGTAGGATCGGGCGGGCTCGGCAATCGACGGCAATGTGGCCGCGGCCGCCGGGACTTCACCGTGCGCCAGGTACGCCGCGAATGCGGGAGTGTCGACGAATGCGTCGAACGCGACGCCGGACTGCGCCAGTGCTACGCGGGCTTCGAGTCTCGGTGCGATGAGGAACGCTCGGGCAGCCGGGAGTGCGTCTTGCTCCCCCGGGATGAGCCACGTTCCATGCCCTCCTCGCGAGAGGAGCTCCATCACCTGCCGGGAGCTCTCATCGAAGGCGTGTGGATCCATCACGACGAAGACGTGACGGCCATGCGCCGTGTCTGCGAGGATGCGCTCCGCCGCAACCGCGGGCTCGATCTCGCGATTGGCGAGCAGCGCGCCCAGAGCGGAGTAGCGCTCGAGCGGCGACGCGCCTCGGAGAACGACTGCCCGGAAGGAGCCGTCCAGCTCCGCGAAGCGCTGCACCGCGTCCGCGCAGTCGTCGCGGCCCACGCCGTAACGGCCGTCCTGGAGTGAACGCAGCCCGTCCGGACCGGGAGAAGCGATCGAGCCACACGCGCTCCGCTTCAGCCATCTCAGGTCCGCCGCCACATCGCGACTCAGCCGCGCGTATGCCTCTGCATAGATCGCGTCCGCGCGGGCCCACGACTGGTTGAGCACTTCCAGCTCTGCGCCGGTGACCTCCGCGAACTGCTGCGCGATGGTGAGCACCGGCGGGGCAAGCGAAGGATCGCAGGCGCGCGCGGTGACGCGCACGAGACGCACGTCGCTGCCGCGCTTCTGCACGACGCCCCACTCGGCGGGGTCGAGCTCACCATCGGCAATGCCCGCGAACTGCAGGAGCGCCTGGTGTGCGCCGAGCTGACCCAGGAGCGAGATGCGGTCGCGCGCCCCGAGCTGACGCACGCTGGCGAGAGGGATCGCCGCCAGCGTTTCGTCCCAGGCCAGCGACGAGTGGCGCAACGTCGCCACCAGAGCCTTGTCCCATCCGAACCGACGCGGGTCGGCAGACGCAGCGGGGCTGCGATGCGGACTTCCTCTCATGCCCATGGGGTGCGAGGAATAGTAATGGAGGAACGTCCGGGTGGAAAGACCCTGTCTGTGCCGGGTTGTCAGTGGCCGGTTGTCGGTTGTCTGCGCAGTTGCGCCTGGGCGACAAGCATCGTGATCCTCAACCCCCCGGTTAGGAGAGGTGACGTCCAGGAGACATGTCTCAGACAACTGACAACCGACAACCGATCACGGCACCACGGTTACGCGAGCCGACGCCATCACCGTGACACGTATCAGACAACTGACGACTGACAACCGAATCAGACCACGGACGACAACGCTGCCCGAGGCC
>JANMSA010000470.1:0-5005 GCA_031388865.1 Acidobacteriota bacterium
CGAGCCTCTAGAAACCCTCCCCCGCTGGCGAATCCGAACATGTTCGCCGTCATGTACACCCCGTCCGGCCAGATGCCGAGCTTCGGGTAGTCGTTGAGGCCGTCGGTCAGCTGGATCGAATAGAAGTTCCAGCCGCCGGTCACGGGATCGCCGTTGATTGACACTGCGAAGCACTGGAACGCTTCCGCCGGGTTGACGTTGCCGCCGCCGTCCAGCGTGAACGCGAAGTCTGTCAGGATCCAGCGGTCGTCGAACGTGTCGTACAGCACGACCGGGTCGCCGAAATTTTGGTCGTCGCACTGGTTGCCGAAGGTGCCCTGGCTCATCAGCGTGTCGAACGTGAACGCTGCCTCGCGGAAGCCGTCCGACTTTCTGTAGACGCCGACGGACGCGTTGACCGATTGAATGTAGTACGTCGGGCCGACGTCGCCATTCGTGTCGGGCGGACTGCCGGAGCCCCAGTTCTCGCGATCCAGTCCCTCGAACGTGATGATCGGCGCAGGCGACACGGCCATGATGGTCGGCTTCTTCAGCGCGTCGTAGCCCGGCTCGTCGAACACGTTCGTGTCCGGCTCGACGAGCCCCGGCTCGACCGTCGGCCCCTGGCGCTCCTTCCGCTCCCGCTGTTTCGGACGTTGCGCCGGAAGCGTGCGGAGGTCGAAGACCTTCCTGTTCGCCTTCTTCAATTGACGCTCGACGGGAGGTCCGATCTTGACAGGCTTCTTGCCCTTGCCTTTGGTCGGATCATCCGACGGTGTTCCGGTGGACTGCTTCTTCTCCCGCACCTCCTCGGTCACGGGAATCGCCTTGGAGGCCTCCCGCTCGGTGAGCATCTCGGGAGCGTTCTGCTTCAGGCTCTTTTTCTGAGCGGAGCCCTTCCCGGGTTTCCCGGCCGCATACGCGGTAGTGGTGCCGGTCAGCGACGTCAGGGTGAAGAGCGCGAGCAGAAGAGTGTGCAGTATCCGTTTCATTCTGATTGTCCTTTGATCAAGAAGAAGCTGGAACGACGTGGCGACAGGCGTCGCGGACGAAGTCGCTGAGAAAAGTGACGGATTGAGGTTTGGCGAGTAGAGCGGAGGCGTGCAGGCGGGAGGCGCTCACAGCAAGAGCGGGCGACCCGTACGCGGTGAGCACGATCAGAGACGCGCCCGGCTGCAAAGTGCGAATGGTGTCGAGCAGCGAATCGTCGTAATGCACTCTGCCGGTGAGATAGGGATCGACGACGATCACTCCGTACTGGTGCCCATCCATCAATTCGACAGACGACGGGAGATCGACCGCGACGTCGACCTGACGACCGTCCCTCACGAGACACTCGCGAAGGGAGCTGGCAACCAGTTCGTCGTCGTCGATCAACAGGACACTGTCCTGCGGCCAGACGAGCGTTTCACTCATATTAAAATGTTGGGTGGGAGCAGGGGACGACTGAATGATGCACGGTTCGGACTGCTTCTGTAATCCGGCGAATGCCGCTTCTGGACTAGGGAAATTACCTACGCCAGCAGACCGTGCTGGATCGCGTACTGCACGATCTCAGAGTTGTTCTTGAGCCCCATCTTCGTCAGGATCCGGGCCCGGTGAGCACCCACGGTCTTCACGCTGAGCCCCAACTCGGCGGCGATCTCGCGTGGGGGCCGCCCTCCCGCGATTCTGCTCAGGATCTGAAACTCGCGGTCGGACAATCTGGCATGCGGCGTCGCGCTCGTTCCATCCATGTGATCGAACGCCAACCCCTCGGCCACCGCGGGCGTCAGGAAGCGCTCCCCGCGAGCGAGCTTACGGATGGCCTGTACCAGATGTTCGCGCGCGCTGTCCTTGCTCACGTAACCGAGCGCGCCCATCTTCATGGCGCGAACCGCGTAGGAAATCTGCTGGTGCATGCTCAGGATCAGCACAGGTGTCTGCGGCGACGCTGTACGGATTTGCGTCAGCACGTCGAGTCCCGGAATGTCCGGTAGGTTCAGGTCCAGGATCACGACATCCCAGCGACCGGACCTCATCCGATCCATCGCCTCGGATCCCGTCCGCGCCTCGCCGCCCACCACGATGTCGCCAGTCTCGTGGACGATCTGTTTCAGACCTTCACGAACGATATCGTGGTCGTCGACGATGAGCACAGAGATCACGCGAGCGTCTCCTGAGCGAGGGGGATGACGACAGAAACGATCGTCCCGCGGCCGGCGATTCCGTCAAAGTGAACACGTCCCCCAACGATCGCCGCGCGCTCGCGAATGCCGATCAGTCCGAGCGACCGGGTGCTGCCGATCTCCTGGACGGTGACGCCGCGGCCGTTGTCGCGTATTTCGACAAGCACGTCGTCACCGCGGAATCGGAGGCGAATCTCGACCTGGGTAGCTTCCGAGTGGCGCGCCACGTTCGTGAGCGCCTCCTGAACAATGCGGTAGATCGCGATGGCGACGGAATCCTCGACGCGGGCCAGCGACGCTTCGGCGAGAGGGGGCGTCGACTCCGGGCCGGTTGTGTGTCGCGACTCCTCCGGGAACGAGACTTCGCACTCGATGGCTGTGCGTTCCTCGAAGGCACGAGCCTCCGACTCGATGGCGGCTGCAAGGCCGAGGTCGTCGAGGATGTTCGGCCGCAGCTCGGAGGAGATCCTCTGCACCGATGTGACGAGCATGTCCAATGTCTCCACGACCCGGGCGCGCATCGACGGATCGACCTGCGACCCTGCGTTCATCTTCTCCATGATGCCCAGGACATCCATTTTCAGCGCGGTCAGCGCCTGCCCCAGATCGTCGTGAATCTCACGCGCGATGCGCGTGCGTTCCTCTTCCTGGACCATGAGCAGGCGGTCCGAAAGAGCCTTGAGGGCGCGCTCGCTGTCCTGCGTCTGACGCTCGGCCTCATAACGGCTGTCCACCATCCGGTTGAACGCGACTGCCAGAGTGGCGATCTCTCGCGGTCCCTGGACTGCGACCTTCCCGTACGCACCGTGGGCGACGGAAGTCGCTGCGCGGGCGAGCGCGTCGACGGGACGGGTGATCGCGCGCGACATGACGACAGCGACCCCGACGAGGACCAGCGCGATGATCGTTCCGCCCGCGACATCGCGCAGGGAGCCAGCGCGGATGGAAGAAGGGAATGAGTCGGCCGGAAGCGCGGATTCGGGGACGTTGCCCGGCTCCGACGGGCGGTCGACGACCAAAACCACCGTGAGCAGGACGATGAGGGGCACCGCCACCCCCATTACCAGGCTGGCCAGCCACCATCGGATTGGCCAGGCGAGCATGCAGCGCAGTGTAGCGTGCCCCGGCGCGGCCATGCCCCGATTGACACGCTCAGAACAAAAAAGCCCGAGGCGTCAGCCCCGGGCTTATTCGCTGGTAGATGCTCGAAACTTTTAGGTGGTGGTGGTTGCCGTCGTCGAGCTGGTGGAGCTGGTGCTCGAGGTGCCCATCATGCCGGTGCCCGAGGTGCCCATCATGCCCGTGCCGGACGTGTCCGTGCCCATCATGCCGGTGCCCATGGTGTCCGTCGACATCGTGTCAGTGCCACTGGTCATGGTGGTGTCGGTGCTGTATTCGGTCGTGCCGGCCGTCATCGACGTGTCGGTCGTGCCCGTGTCCGTAACGGTGTCGGTGGTGACTTCGGTCTTCTGGCAGGCTGCGAAGACCACGAGTGTGAGGGCCGCGAGCAATACGAGTACTTTCTTGGTCATACGTTTTTCCTTTTCATTTATCGAATGCGGAGATTCCGGTCGCATGCGTCACTCTCTGGTGCCGGCGCTCACCTCCTTGCCGTTTGCATTTGCACAGAAATACCCACGGTGAAGAGAGCATATCCAGTGCCAGAAGGGTAAACATTCAGGATCCGCCGGACTCGTCAGCGCAAATGGAAACACCCCGCAAGAGGCGGGGTGTCCCGTGCTGCCAAAGCAATTCGTGACTAGGTGGTGGTCGTGGACATGGTGCCCGAGGCCGAGGTCTCGGTCATGGTGGTCGACATCGACGTGCCCGTCGAGTCGGTGGACATCGTGTCCGTGGACATCGTGTCGGTGGCCATCGTGTCGGTGACCATCGCGGTGTCCGTGCTGCTCATGGTGGTGTCGGTCATCGCGGTGTCCGTGACCACTTCTTCTTTCTTGCAACCGAAGGCGAACATCGAGACGGCGAGGAGGACGATCAGCGAGAGGACGAGGGACTTCTTCATGTTGTAATTCTCCTTAATTTTTCAGATCGGAGGATCTGATCTCTGGTTTCCAGATTGTTTGGGGATTTGGAGTGGAGGCACAGAAGGCGCACCGCCTCCAACGCGGTATCATAAGGACGAGCCCGATAATGTCAAGCGGCAGTTTGATCGCGATGAGCCCAGGTCCGCCCGCACGGCACCTGCAAACGGTTTCCTTCGACGGAACCGCGATCCATTACGACGTCTACGATATGCCGTCGGCAACAGCGGTGGTCGTGGTGCCCGGCTTCTGGCGCGACCGGCGTCATGCCTCGATGGTGCGGCTCGCGCGCTTCCTCACGGCTGACGGCTACCGGTCGGTGGTGATGGACCCTCGCGGACACGGCGAAAGTGAGGGGACGTACGGCTTCAACCAGCATGAGCAACATGATGTGGCCGCAGTGATCCGTGACCTTCTCCGGAACAGCACCACGATCAGCAGCGTGACGCTGATGGGATTCTCGTACGGCGGCTCGATCGCCATTTCCTCGATCGCGCGCAACGCCGACCTGCCGGTCAACGCACTCCTGCTGATCTCCGCCGTGGCGGACTTCGCCATGATCACGCCGCGCCTCAACCCCTTCACGATGCATCGCCACATCGCGTTTTCGCAGGCGATCCGGCGTCCACGGTTTGCGTGGAACGTGCGCAGAAGCGAGAAGCTGCGCGCGGTCGACGACATGCCGCAGGTGCACGTGCCGGTCTGTTTCGTCCACGTGAAGAACGACTGGCTGATCGGGCACCGGCACTCCGTCGCACTCTACGAAGCAGCGAACGAACCGAAGGAGCTTCACCTGCTCGACATCGAAGGGAACTA
>JANMSA010000478.1:0-3334 GCA_031388865.1 Acidobacteriota bacterium
TCACCTCGCGGAACGCGTCGGGTGCACTGCGTCCCGCGCATCGTTCCGCTCGCGTGGGAGGCAGGAGCGACCGCGATCGGCCGCCAGGATCGACAACATAGCTAATACAGCATGCTGGAATGCGCAAACGGTGTTTGCTTGACAAAGCAGGCGCGAGTGGAAACATTCGTGCGTAGTCACATAGGCAGAGGCTCATACGACTAAACAGTGGACTACTGAAACGACCGGTGCGGCATGGGGCGGCCGGGCGTGGCGAGGCATCCTCATCCTGGCGCTCGCGGTCGCGCGCGCCGCAGCGCAGCCGTCTCCCTCGGCCGCTCCCGCCTGGCGGGTGACCACGCTCGAGCAGGTGGACCTGTGGTACCACGGCATCGCGCTCGTTGGCTTCGGCGTCGCCGAACCGGCGGCGCTCTACGATCCCCGCTACGCGCCTGATGTCCGGCGCACCAAGCAACGGATGGGGCTCGCCGCAACCCCGCTTGATCGCGCCGCACGCGCCATCGCCGGCACCTTCGGCCGGGATCCGGCGTTCGAGATCGTGCATTTCCTCCCGCTTTACTTCGCCGCTGCGGACCGGCCAACCATGCTCCAGGCGCTCCGAACCCTGGCCGGCGGCAACGGGCCGCCTCGCAGCCGCGCCGACGCACCCACCGGCCGCGCCGTCGCCGCCCTCGCGGCGGTCCTTCCGCAACCGGCCCAGCGCGCTGTCCTGCGTCACTTCGCGGAACTCCTGGACGACGAGTGGCGGCTGTACATGCGCGACGAAGAGCGCCGCTCTTCAGGAGTGCGGGCGGCGCAGGCCAGCGCGCTCGAGCAGAGATGGAACGCGGAGTTCGCGCCCGCCCTTGCTGGCTATCTCACGCAGATTCACCGAGAGCGCGGCACAATCGTTCTCTCGCGTGCACTCGGCCGAGAGGGACGGACTGTAGAGCGGGTTGGCGCTCTGGCGGCTGGTGCGCTCGTCGCGATCGCCGCACCTCGCTCCGTTGCACCCGACGACATGACCGCTGCGGCATTCGATGTGGTGCGCGAGCTGTGCTTTGCGACGGTCCGCGCGGTCGGAACCGAGCCGGACGGGCACTCCGTCGAGCCGGTGGCGGGCGAACAGGCGAGTCGTGCGGCAGCCGTTCGCTGCGGCGCGCTCGTTCTTCAGCGCTACCTCCCGCACTACCGCGCGGCGTATCAGGCGCGATTCCTCGCCGTGCGGCAGCCGGCGGCGCCGCCGGATACAACCACCGACCGCTTCGTCCGCGCTTTTCCGCTGACACCCGAAGTCGAGCGTCGGCTCGCGCGCGCAATCGAGTCTCCATGAGCAGTCCCAAACCCTTCGATCTCAGGAGTAGCAATGCCACAGCCCCACATACACCGTCTGGCCCTCATCGCTTGTCTCGTCGCCGCTCCAATGAGCGCGGCGCGCGCGACGGATGGCCATTTCCTGCACGGGATCGGTGCGGTCAACTCCGCGATGGGCGGCGCCGGTGTCGCCGCGCCGCAGGACGTATTGACGGCCTTCTACCTCAACCCCGCCGGCTTGATGGCGTTCGGCGGGACGCGCGTCGACCTGGGCTTCGAGATGTTCAAGCCCGACCGCTCTGTCACCAGCTCCGCAGGGCCGATGAGCGGATCGACGCGCAGCGCGAGTTCCTTCACCCCGATTCCCGCGTTCGGCTTCAGCACTCGACTGGCGAGCGATCGCGTGACGGTCGGTCTCGGCGCCTTCGGCATTGGCGGCTTCGGGGTCAACTATCCCGGTGATCCCACCAATCCGATCCTCGCCCCCCGTCCGTTTGGATTTGGACAGGTGTTCAGCAACTTCCAGCTCCTCAAGATCGCGCCGGGCGCCGCGTACGCCGTCTCCGACCGTCTCTGGATCGGCGCCGCCGTCAACGTCGATTGGGCGTCGCTGACGGTCGATCCGTTCCCGGCAGCCGCACCCGCCGGTGATCCCGGGCCGGACGGCGTCCCCCGCACGCGCGACGATCGCGCGTTCTATTCGTCGGCCTTTGCCGGTGACGGCGCATTCGGCGTGGGTGGCCAGGTGGGCGTGATCTATAAGGCCGCCTCCAATGTCTCGCTCGGCGCATCATTCACGAGTACGCAGTACTTCAACGACTTTCAGTTCAACAGCAGCTTCGCGAATCCAAACCTGCCGAACTTCGGTACTCCCCGGCCAATTCGCTTCCGGCTCGACGTGCCGGCGGTCTATTCCGCCGGCGCGTCGGTCATGCCTACCTCGTCGCTGACACTGTCCGGGGACGTGCGGTACATCACCTACGAGAGCACGGAAGGGTTCAAGGGAGGTTCCTTCGCGGCGGATGGCTCGGTACCGGGCTTCGGGTGGAAGAACATCGGCGTCGCCGCAGTCGGCGCACAGCTCGCGGCCACCGGCCGGCTCATGCTTCGCGCCGGCTACAACTACAGTGGGAACCCGATTCCCGACGAACGCACGATGATCAACCTTCCCGCCCCCGCCATCGTGCAGCACCACCTGACTGTGGGAGGCGGCTTTCAGGCGACGCCGGTGGTAGGTATCCATGTCGGCTACTATCACGCCTTCCGGAACACCATCACAGGGTCACTCCTCACGCCTGCAGGGCCGATTCCGGGTACGAGTGTGAGCAGCAGTCTCTCCGAAGACTCCTTCCTCGTGCAGTTCTCGATCAGAGCCAAGCCAATGCGGTGACCGGCCAAGGAACCCTGCGAAGGCGCAGCGGGCGACCACGGAGCAGCGTGTAGCTTCGTGGTCACCGATCGAGCGTGATGACCCCATGCGTCGCGGGGAGCGTCGCCATCATGCGCTCCCGGATCGGGACCATAAATTGCTACTTCGTAATGTAGTCATGCGTCGTCGCGGGAACCAGGCGGACGACGTGACGAGGGACCACATTAGGCGAGGAGTGGTGTGATGATCGAGCAGAAGACGCGCTACGGCATGAGCACAACCGTTTCACTTCCCTACCAGCTGGCCGCAGAGCGAGCACGCGAGGCGCTCGCGGCGGAAGGGTTCGGCATTCTGGCCGAGATGGACATCGCCGCCACATTGAAGAAAAAATTGAATGTGGACTTCCGGCCCTACGTAATCCTCGGCGCGTGCAACCCACCACTCGCACACCAGGCGCTCCTGGCCGAGCCGGACATCGGTCTGCTCCTTCCCTGCAATGTCATCGTGTACGCCACCGACGAGCCTGGGCAGAGCGTGGTCGCCGCGATGGATCCGGTGGAAGCACTGGCGCTCACGGGTAACGAGAGCATCCGCTCGATTGCTGAGGACGTAAAGGCTCGATTGCGCCGAGTGCTCGAATCGGTGGAGCGCGGCGCGGCGACACGGTAGCCG
>JANMSA010000485.1:0-1550 GCA_031388865.1 Acidobacteriota bacterium
GCGTTCATCGTCGGGGCGCGGCAGGAGTACGGGTGGGGGGCCAAGAAGCTGCTGCGGATCCTCCGCACGCGGCACCCGGACCGCGCCTGGCCGGCGCGCAGTACGCTGAACGCGTTGCTCGAGCGGCACGGCCTGCTCCACAAGAATCGCCGGCGTCGGAAGTGGGCACATCCGGGCGCGACCGTGCTGCAGACGGATCACCCCAACCAGGTCTGGCCCGCCGACTTCAAGGGGCAGTTCAAGACGGGCGATGGGCAGTATTGCGACCCGTTGACCGTGACGGATCATTTCAGCCGCGCCCTGCTGGTGTGTCGCGGACTCCCGTCGGTGAGAACGGCGCTGACACCACCCGTGTTCCGCGCACTGTTCCGGGAGGTCGGGTTGCCCGAGGCGATCCGCACCGACAACGGTGCGCCGTTCGCCTCGACCGGGATCCATGGCGTGTCGCCCCTCAATGTCTGGTGGATGCAACTCGGCATCGTCCACCAGCGCATTACTCCGGCGAGTCCCCAGGAGACCGGCCAGCATGAACGGATGCATCGCGAACTCAAGCGCGAGACCACGCATCCCGCCGCGCGCAGCCCACGCGCGCAGCAGTCTCGTTTCGACGGGTTTCGCCGACGCTACAACGACGAGCGTCCCCACGAGGGTATCGGCGAGCGCACACCGTCGTCGCTGTGGACGCCCTCGACCCGCGTGTATCCCGAGCGTCTGACGCCCCCGCTCTATCCCGCGCCTATGGAAGTTCGACGCGTCAGTACCGCCGGGACGTTCCGGCTGCACAGCCAACAGCCCTTTCTGAGTCAGACGCTCAAGACCGAAGACATCGGTCTCGAAGAAATCGGCGACGGGATCTGGAATATCGTGTACTACCGCACGCTCCTCGGGAAGATCGATGAGCGAAGCTTGTTGATTACTGGCGTCTGACGACGCCTACTAGGTGTAAATGATGTCGTCAGACTTGTGTTAACTATGTTCCCCGTTCGTTCAGACTAGGGGATGTACCGGCGGGACGAACGGCGACCAGATCGTCGTCGCCAACTTTCCGGATGTCGCTCGGTCGCAGGGCGCTGACCGCCCATCCCACGATGAACCGTGAGAACAGATCCAAGATCGCCGCAAGGTAGAGCTTGCCGGTGCCGCTGACGAACTCGGTCGTGTCGCCGACCCATCGCCGATTCGGTGCGTCCGCCTCGAACTGGCGATCCAGCAGATTGGCTGCGATCGGTTGGTCGTGGTCACTCATGGTCGTCAACTTGTAGCGCTTGCGGCGCCGCGCCTGCAGGCCGTCTTCCTGCGTCAATCGCACGACCCGTTTGCGGCTGACGTGCTCGTCCTGCTCGATCAGATCCTCGTGGACGCGCGGGCTGCCGTACCGCTGCTTGCTCTCCTCGAACGAGGCCCGCACCAGCACGGTCAGCCGGCGAGCGTCACGGGCGTGCGTCGATTCCGGACGCCGTTGCCAGGCGTAGAAGCCACTGCGCGTCACGCGCAGGCACCGACAGAGAATGCTGACGGTATGCTCGGCCTTCTTCGCCGCGATGAAGGTA
>JANMSA010000494.1:0-4388 GCA_031388865.1 Acidobacteriota bacterium
GGAACCGTTGTAAAGGATGGCGCCGCCGCCGCCGCTTATCCACTGTGCATTCACCGCAGGAACCACCACCACGGAGAGTGCAGCGACCATGACACTAACGCTGAATCTGACGCTGAGAAACTTAGTTACGTTCGCCATGAAGATGCCTCCGGGTTAATGATCAACTTCAAGATTGATGGGTGTACCGGACAGTATACGAGGACCATGGGAGAAGGCAAGTCGGTTGCCACCTTTTGGTAGCTTCCGGCCAGACTACGCTCGAAATGTCACGCCGCCGATCTCGACGAATACCCCGGGATATCCCGGGAATTGCATCGCCCTGACCCTGCGGCGCACCTCGTCATCGGTCATGCCGGCAGTAATGCGGCCGAGTTCGTTCAACTCGGTGCGCGTGAACGGCCGCCGTCGCCACTCCTCCTCACTCGAAGGTAGGCTTTCTCCTTCCGCGAGGACTACCACGATCCTGGCCACCAGAGCGAGCATTGCCTCCATGGAACGCTCCTTGAGCGAGACGACGGAGTCCTCCCGAGCCACCGGAAATCGGACGACTTCGACGATCTGCCCGGTATCGACCTTCGACGCCATGTGATGGCAGGTGACACCGTACTCTTCCACCTCGTCGTATAGTGCGAAGTTGTAGCATCCGATGCCGGGGTATTCCGGAGGGCCCGGATGGAAGTTAATCGCCGCGCGGCCGGCCCGTTCGAGCAGGGACGCCGGAACGATCCAGGGTGATACGAACGAGATGATGTGATCACCGTTCCACGAGGCAGCCGGTGCGGGAATTCGCTCACCCACCTCGCCTGTGCACACGGTCACGTCGCTGAGAGCAGCAGTGACGAGTGCCTCCGCTCTGCGGCACCAGTCGGTCTTCTTGGCCAGGAACAGCGTGCTCACACGATCTCCCGCATGAGCATGAACGCCTCCGCGAACTCGACACCGATGGCTGCTCCACGATGTCGCGCCAGCGCTTCGAGGGCACTCAGTCCGCGCGGCATGAATGGTCCTTGCAATTCGCTCTCGAAGACATCGCCCATGATGCGAAGCTTTTCCCGCAATGTCGCGCTGACATCGACGAATACGTTCGGCACGAAGGCCTGTTCGGCGAGGGCTGGACCGGCGTCCGTCTCCGAGGGCACCTCGCAAGCGAGAACGCGCCGAACGCCGAGGGATCTCATGTAGAACGACTTGAGAACGGCCATGGACGCTTCGAACACGATGCGGTGGTCGGAGTGCACGTCCGATCGGTTCGGAACGTAGACGATCTCGGGACGAACCTGCGCGACTGCGTCCCGGATCGCGCCGATCAACACGTTCATCGGCAGCGTCTCCAGCCGTGTGGACGGAAACTTCAACCAATGCAGAGATGCGAAGCCGTAGGACTTATGTACCGCCGCGATCTGCCGCTCCTGCGTCTGAATCCTCTCGGGGCTGAAGTCCGGAGCGATGGTCGCAGTCACGATCAACCAGTGAATCGTGTCCCCTGACGCGGCGTGCCGCAACAGGGCCCCGCCGCAGCCCAGCGTCTCGTCATCGGGATGCACAGCAATCGCGAGAACATCCATCAGTAGGTGATCCTCTTCAACAAGAGCTGCCCCTTTGTTTTCGTCGAACTGAGCGTCCGCAGCGTCTCGAAAATCTGCTGCGAGGCGGTGCCCTCGCCATAGGGGTGTTGCACGTCACCGCGCCCCTCCCTCAATGCTCCTTCCATGGCCGCGGCGATCCTTTCGGCGTCGTATTGCTCGATGCGCCGGACGGACGATGGTGAGAATCGCCCCCGTTGCCTGGTTCCCACGTCGAGCGCTGGGACGCCGAGGATGGGCGCTTCGAGCATCGCGCTGGAGCTGTTTCCTACAACGAGGTCACACCGCGACACCGTCTGCAGGTATCGCTTCCAGCCGAGGTCAGTGAACACATATCGATTTTCGCGATCGCGCTGTTCAGCGAGGAGTCTCTGAATTGCCTCCGAACCGTTCTCATTGTTCGGAGGGGTGAAGACCACCGCCACGTCCAGCCGCCCCTGAAGGAGATCGAAGGCCTCGATGATCGCTCGGAACTGCTCGCCCGCCCGTTCCGGCTCGGTCGTGATCGGGTGATAGGTGCAGATGATGTTGTAGTGGCGCGGCTCGATTAGCGCGCTCAGGTTGAAATCCATTCCGTCCACGACTTCGCGCACCGACTCCACGACCGGCGAGCCGACGTTGTGCACGCGCCAAGGCTCTTCACCCATCGCCAGGATGCGCCGGTAGCTGTCCTCGCAGACCGCGAAGTGCTGATGCGCGAGTCGGGAAATTGCGTGACGGACGTTGTCGTCCTGATGGCCTCCCTCGCTTCGGTCTCCGGCAAAGAGATGCGCGACGGGCACGTTGTTGTAGTACGAGGCGATCGCGGCAGCGAAGATCTCGAAACGATCTCCCGGAATCAGGACCCAGTCGCGACCTCTCTCATCGGCGGTCATCCACTCGGAAACGCGCGCGGTGATCTGAGAGAGCGCCATGACGGTTTCGTGCGAGCTGGTCAGGCTTTCCTTGTTGTCGTCCGGTGCGATACGAATGATCGACACGCCGCCGATCCCGTCGCGAAGGTACTCCGCGTCGAGCACTGCCGCACGCCCCAGGCAAAGGAGCTCGACACCGTCGGGATCCCGCTGAAACAGGTAGCGCAGCGTGGGACGTATCAGGCCGAAATCGGAGCGCGAGCTCGTCGCGACCGCGATCCTCAATCTTTTTTCGCCCAGAGGAAGAGCGAGCGCTTCGTGAGCCGAAGCTTCGTCTCCCGCTCGATCGCTGTGTCGATCTCCGAGTCGGAGGGACGCTCGGTGTTTTTCGCAACCTCGAGAAGCTGCGGGGTGGCGAGGTAGTAGCGGCGGTACTCCTCCACGTTCGGGAAGAGGAGGGAAAAGTCGCGCGGATCGACTTCCACATTGCCGAAAATCTCCCGGATTGCCGGCACGAATTCGCGCTCGACACGATGCAGGCGGACTTCCTTCTCCTGCGATGAGGGCGTGCCCAGGAGAACTTCGGTGAGACGGTCGAGCTCCACTGCATTTCCGGCCATCGGGCCGACGATGCAAAGTGTCCCGCCCTTTGCCAGGGCAGCGTAACTGCTGCGGATCAATGCCTTGACGTCGTCGACGTAATAGGCCGAATAGCCGAAGAACAACAGGTCGAAGCTTCCGCCGATGAACGGGAACGGCACGTTCATGTCCCATGGCATGAAAAGGGCGTTGCTCGTTCCCGACTCCGCGCACTTGCGCCGGGCGGCGTCGAGGAGCCCATCCCCCCTGTCCATGCCGATGTAGATCGCCGCGCGACGGGCGAACAGCGCGCTGTAGTTTCCGGACCCGCAACCGACATCCAGGACGGAATGCACCGGCCTCGCGGCCAGGAAATCCTCGAGCACATCCTCGATCTTCAGCGAGGAAAACTCCACGTGCGCACGGATGCGCGTGTTCAATGCGGTTGTCGTTTCGTCGTAAGCGAGTTTCATGCGAAGTCCTCCAGTCGAATGGCGTCGTCGGCCGCAAGGATTCTGCGAGCGCGTTTACCGAGGATGGTCGAGAGCAGCGCAGGGCTGACGCCAGTGCCCGGCCGTCGCGCGATCACCATCGTGCGATCGAGCGTCGCGCCTGCCGGGATCTCCCGAACGGCGAACAAACTCTTCCGCGCCACCGCTGCCGTGCTCAGCTCCTCGGCGGAAGGCGCCTTGCGCGCGCTGCCAAGGGCGGCCTCGACGATGCGGATTCCGGTGATCATGGCCTTCAATTCATGAGGCTCGAGCGACGCTTTCTGATCCGGACCGGGCAGATTGCGATCGGTCGTGAAGTGCTTCTCGATGATCGCGGCACCGAGGGCGACGGCCGCCAGCGATACTTCGATGCCTGGCGTGTGATCGGAGTATCCGACTGGCCGCCCGAACGCGTCCGCCATCGTCAGCATGGCCCGCAGGTTCACGCTGGAGGGATGAGCGGGATAGTTGCTCGTGCAATGGAGGATCGCAAAATCGCGATTGTCCGCGCCTTCGATCACACGCACGGCGGTCTCCACCTCTCCCAGGTAGCACATGCCGGTCGACATGATCACGGGCTTCCCTTTTCGCGCCACATGCTCGAGATACGGGAGGTTCGTCACCTCGCCGGACGGGACTTTGAACGCGGCGACGCCGAGTGCATCGAGGAAGTCGGCCGCTTCTTCGTCGAACGGAGTGGAGAGAAACAAGATCCCCTTTTCGACGCAGTATCGATACAGGTCGGGATAGGCGTCGTCAGGGAGCTCAAGCTTCCGGAGCATCTCTCGCTGCGATTCCCCTGGATCAGTAGTGCGCAGTTGATAGTCGGCCTTGGGGGCATCCTTCGCGGCAAGGCGCTCGGCTTTGAACGTCTGGAACTT
>JANMSA010000534.1:0-6426 GCA_031388865.1 Acidobacteriota bacterium
CAGCAACCAGCAACCAGCAACCAGTTAACAAGTATCATCCGCCTTCGAGGGAGGCCCATTGATCGGGGCATTGATCGTTACTCATGGAAACCTCGCGTTCGAGTTGCTGAACGCGGCGCGGCAGATCGAGGCAGACGTCACCGGAATCGAGGCTGTGCCGCTCGACTGGGGCGACACCGTGGACGAGGCCCGGGAGAAGATTGCGGCCGCGCTGGAGCGTACCGGCCGCAGCGGCGCGGTGATCATCTTCACGGATATGTTCGGCGGCACACCCAGCAACATCAGTCTCTCCTTCCTGGAGCAGGGGAGGATTGAGATCGTGACCGGTGTGAACCTTCCCATGATCGTCAAGTTCGCCATGGTGAAGGAAGAGTCGAAGGACGTCTCCGCTCTGGCTCACATCATCAGCGAGAAGGGCGCCAAGGCCATTCGCGTGGCTTCAGACCTGTTGAGCGCGGACAAACGCGCCGGAGCGCACGATTGATCGAGCGGGACATCGAAATCAAGAACAAGCTGGGGCTGCATGCGCGTGCGGCCGCCAAGCTCGTGCACACGTCGTCGCGCTTCAAGAGCGACATCAAGATCCGCAAGGGCGACGAGGAAGTGGACGGCAAGTCCATCCTCGGAATCCTGCTGCTGGCCGCCGGCCGCGGCTCCACAATCAGGGTCAAAGCGGACGGGATAGATGAGCGCGAAGCCGTGGAAGCCATCGAGAAGCTGATCGATGCAAAGTTCGACGAGCTAGAATGAGCGGTGATGCCCACCGCCACCACGCGTAGCGACATCCGCACCTACAAGGGGATCGGTGTGTCGCCGGGGATTGCCATCGGCCGCGCCGTGATCGTGGAGAAGCGCGTGGCCTCGGTTTATCGCGTCCCGATCCGCGAGGACGAGGTGCCGGGGGAAGTAACCCGCTTCCTCGAGTCTCTGGAGAAAACCCGCGACGAGCTCCATGAGCTGAAAGTGAAGGTGAGCCGCTCCATGGGGGACGAGTTCGCGTCGATCTTCGAGGCGCACGCGATGATCGTCGGAGACGCCTCCTTCACAGACAAGGTGGTGCAGAAGATCGAGATCGAACAGGTGAACGCGGAATGGGCGCTGGCCGAGGTGCAGGAAGAACTGCAGGCTCGCTTCGCCAGCTTCGACGACGCCTACCTGCGCGAACGTGTGGCCGACGTCAAAGACGTCGCCGAGCGGGTGCTGGTCAACCTGATGGGGGTTGCGCATCACGAGCTGTCCGAGATCAAGCACGACGTGGTGATCATCGCGGACGACCTCACCCCGTCCGACACGATCCACTTCAACCATCGCCCGGTGGTCGGGTTCGTGACCGAGGCGGGCGGACGGACCTCGCATACCTCGATCATCGCCAAGTCGCTGTTCATGCCGGCGGTGATCGGCGTGCCTCGCCTGACCAAGATCCTCGACAACGACGAACTGGTGATCGTGGACGGCTACGAAGGAACAGTCGTCGTCAATCCAACCGACGCGATGATCGCGGAGTATCGCAGCCGGGAGTCGCGCCACGAAGAAGCCGAGCAGAAGCTGCTCGAGAACCGTGACCAGCCCGCAACCACGAAAGACCACCACGAGATTTCCCTGCAGGCGAACATCGAGCTCGTGGAGGAGCTCGGCGACGCCATCAAGTTTGGCGCGGAAGGCATTGGTCTGTATCGCTCGGAGTTCCTCTACATCTCCACGAGCCCTTTCCTCCCGACAGAGGAAGAGCACTTCGAGGTCTATCGCAAGCTGGCGGAGACCATGGCTCCGCGCCCCTGCGTCATCCGCACGTTTGATCTCGGAGGCAAGAAGCTCGCGCGGGAAGTGATGGGCTCGAAAGAAGACAACCCTGTGCTCGGGCTGCGTGCACTGCGCCTCTGCATGCAACACCGCGACATGTTCAAAACGCAGCTCCGCGCCATCCTGCGCGCCTCGGCCTTCGGGAACATCAGGATCATGTTCCCGCTCGTCTCCGGCGTGCAGGAACTGCGGCAAGTGAAGACTCTCGTGCGGGAGATCCGGCTGGAGCTCGACGCCGCGGGCATTGCGCACAACCCCAAGCTCGAGATCGGGATCATGATCGAGGTGCCGTCTGCCGCGGTGATCGCAGACCTTCTGGCGACGGAGGCGGACTTCTTCGCCATCGGCACGAACGACCTCATCCAGTACTCACTGGCCATCGACCGGGGAAACGAGAACGTCAGCTATCTCTACGAGCCACTCCATCCGGCGATCCTGCGCCTCATCAAGATGGTTCTCGACGCCGGCAAGAAGGCAAAGATCCCTGTGTCGATGTGCGGCGAGATGGCCTCCGACCCGATCTACGCGATCGTCCTCCTCGGCCTCGGGCTGGAGATCTACTCCATGAATCCATCGTCGATTCCGGTGGTAAAGAACGTGATCCGCTCCATTCGCTACAAAGATTGCAAGCGCATCGCGGACGTGTGTCTGCAGAAGAAGACCGCGCAGGAGATCGAGGAGTTCATCATCGAGAGCGTGGCCATGCGGTTTCCGGACGGACTGGTGAATACCCCTCTATGAGCACGAACGACTCGATGTTTCAGCTGCGCAACATCACGCACATCCCCAAACCGTGGGGCTACGAGCTCATCTGGGCGAACAGCGGCCGCTATGTCGGCAAGATTCTGCACGTCAACAAGGGCCATTCGCTGAGCCTGCAGTATCACGAAATGAAAGAGGAAACCCTCTACGTCGTCGAGGGCGAACTGACCTTGACGATCGAGTACGAAGGCGATCGCCGCGAGAGGCCGCTGCGGAAGGGGGAGGCGTTTCACATTCCTCCGCGCCTGATCCACAGGATGTACGCGGTCGTGGACACGGACGTCGCGGAAGTGTCGACGACGGAGCTCGATGATGTGGTCCGGCTCGAGGACCGGTACGGCCGCACATGAGACGTTTGTCGATCGCTGTGCTGCTCGTGGCCTGTGGAGCCTTCGTGGCCCTGGCTTCGGACGACGTCGTGCAGACGGCCAGAGAAGCGAAGGCGAAGCGTCGGAAGAGCAGCTCGAAAGTCCTCACCAACTCCGATGTGAAGAAGTCGAAGGGAAAGGTCGGCTCGACCAACGCGCCGGCCACTCCGATCAAGTCGGAGCCGACACTGATGGAGACTCATCAGGCGTCGCGCGCAGCTCTGGCGCTGGCCGCCGCACGGAAGGCGGCGGCTGAGGTTCTCATTGCGGATCTCGAGAAAGAGCTCGCCTCGATCGAACAACGCTACTACGAGGAGAGCGACCTCCATCGCCGCGACACGGAAATCGTGCGGCGGTTCAACGATGTGAGGTCCCGGCTCGACACAGCCCGGGACGAGCTCGCAGCTCTCAGCCCCAGGCTCCCGGCTGAGAGCCCGGGTCCTGCGACCGGATCCCAATGAAGACCTACTTCATCGAGACCTGGGGCTGTCAGATGAACGAGCTGGACAGCGAACGCCTGTCAGGAAATCTGAAGTTGCGCGGATACCGCCGCACGGACGATGAGACCCTCGCGGACTTGATCCTGCTCAATACCTGCTCGGTTCGCGACAAAGCTGAGCAGAAGGTATTCTCCCGCCTGGGCCGGCTGCGTCAGATCAAGCGAGAGACCGGCGCGAAGATCGGCGTTTGCGGATGTGTCGCGCAGCAGGAAGGGGAGCGGATCCTCGAGCGGGCGCCGTGGGTCGACTTCGTCATGGGACCCGGAAACGTGGGGCACCTCGACGCGGTCCTGGAGCACGGCACGCGCCTGGCCATCGACTTCCCCGAGGACCGCAAGTACGACGCTCTGGCGATCGACCGCTCGTCGGCCACCAAGGCCTGGGTGACCATCATCGAAGGCTGCAACAAGAACTGCACCTTCTGCATCGTCCCCACCACGCGCGGGCGGGAAGTGTCCCGTCCCTTCGACGACGTGCTGGCCGAGGTGCGTACGGCTGTCAGCACCGGCCGCGTCGAGATCGAGTTGCTGGGGCAGACGGTCAATGCCTATCGCTGCGGAATCACAGGCCGCGACTTCGGATCGTTGCTCAGTGCCATCGCGCGGATTCCGGAGGTCGCCCGGCTGCGTTTCATGACCTCGCATCCCGCGGAAGTGAACGACTCCATGATCGCCGCCATGCGCGGCCACGAGAACATCTCCCGCTACCTGCATCTGCCTGTGCAGTCAGGCTCCTCACGAATGTTGCGCCGGATGAAAAGACTCTACACGCGGGAAACGTATCTCGACACGATTGCGCGAATCCGCGCGGCCATCCCCGAGGTTCATTTCTCGACCGACCTCATCGTCGGATTTCCCGGAGAGACGGAGGACGACTTTCAGGAAACGCTCAGCCTCATCGAGGAGGTCAACTATGGGTCTCTCTACGCGTTCAAGTACTCACCGCGTCCGGGGACGGCATCCCTGAAGCTCGGTCCGCCTCCCGACGACGCGATCGCATCCGAGCGACTGCAGCGCCTGTTCGATCTGCACGAGCTCATGAAGCGCGAGCGCCTGGAATCGTATTGCGGACGGATCATGCCGGTTCTGGTCGAAGGACCAAGCAAGCACGACCCCAGCATGCTGTCCGGGCGCACGGACGATTTCTGGGTCGTGAATTTCCGAGGCGACCTCGCCACCCGCGTGGGGAGTATCCTTGGGGTGCGCATCGATTCAGCGCAACACCACACGTTGCGCGGGGAGGCCGTGGCATGACCAGCATCAGCGAGCTTGTAGCAATGTCGATCAAGGGACTGATGCTCGATCCCGTGTCCAACTCGCCCATCGTCGTGCTCAAGGACGACGACGAGAAGTTCTTCCTGCCAATCTGGGTGGGCATCTTCGAGGCGAACGCCATCGCCCTTCAGCTAGAGAACATCACCACCCCGCGGCCGATGACGCACGATCTCCTGCGCAACATGATCGAGGAGCTCAATGCGCGCGTGACGCGCATCGTGATCAACGACCTGCGCGACTCGACATTCTTCGCACAGATCCGGCTGGTCGTGGGGCTGGCAGGCGGGGACCGAACGCTGGAGGTGGACGCGCGTCCCAGCGACGCCATCGCCCTCGCGCTGCGCACGGAAGCGCCGATCTTTGTCGCCCAGTCCGTTCTCGATCAGGCCCAGACCATCACGCCCGATGGAGAGGACCAGGACGAGAAGGTGAAGAACTGGTTCGAGAACCTCACCCCAGAGGACCTCGGCAAGTACAAGATGTGAGGCGGTCGTCGAGTGCCCTGCGCGCGTCTCACTCGGCGCGAGATGTTGTCGGTTGTCGGTTGTCCGGGCCGAAAGCGCCGGAAAGTCCTGACAATCGAGAACAGACAACGGTTCCAAAACAGAGTGCCTCGATCTCTGTGCTCTCCACGAGTGGGCCGAAACACGACGCGGCGCAGACAACTGACAACCGAGAACTGACAACAGTTCTCGAGCCGACAACCATGTAGAATCCGTGCAGGTTCCATGATCATCACTGTTGCCAATCAGAAGGGGGGGGTGGGGAAGACCACAACCACGATCAACCTCGCTGCAGCCCTTGCGAACAAGGGCAAGACCCTCCTCATCGATCTGGATCCGCAGGCGAACTCGACGATGAGCTATGTCGATGCGCGGGCCGTCAAGCACTCGATGTACGACGTGCTCGTGAGCGAGGAGATGGAGTTGCCGCAGGTGGTCGTGCCGACCTCCGTCCCCAACCTGTTTCTAGCACCCTCGAAGATTGCTCTGGCCAAGCTCGAGTCGAAGCTCATCGGCGACATGGACGGTCCCTTCCGCCTCAAAGACCGGATGAAGGACGCGGCAAGCGACTATGACTACATCTTCATCGATACACCGCCCACTCTGGGAATGATCACCGTCAACGCGCTCGTCGCCTCGACGCATGTGCTGGTGCCGATTCAATCCTCGTATTTCGCTCTGGAAGGGACGGACGACCTCCTCGAGACGATCGAGAAGATCAAGGCCCGTCCGAACCCGAATCTTCAGCTTCTGGGCGTGGTCATTACCATGCACGACAAGCGCACCACCTTGTCCAAGGACATCCAGGAGGCCATCGGCAATGTCTTTGGGGACCGGGTCTTCAACACCGTCATCACCAAGTCCATCCGCCTCGAAGAAAGTCCTGCGTACAAGGAGTCAATCTTCACCTTTGCGCCGCGTTCGAGCGGGGCGATGGAGTACTACAGTCTCTCTGAGGAGATCCTTTCCCGTGTCTGAGCTTGCGGCGTTCGGTACGAACGATGAACGCGGAACGAGTGCTGGGACCTCGCCCGGTACGAACGATGAACGCGGAACGATGAACGATGAACGCCGCCCGCCCGTCGACGGCAAGTCCGGCCCCTGTTCATCGTTCATCGTTCATCGTTCATCGTTGCCTTCGCCCCTCGTTCACCGTCCATCGTTGCGCGAAACGAGCACGAACGACGGACGCCGCGTCTGTTCATCGTTCATCGTTCAT